>NZ_OMWA01000012.1 GCF_900314615.1 uncultured Methanobrevibacter sp.
ATAAATTATACCATTAACAATATAAAGAGATAATCCAAGAGAGCATTTGAAAAGTAATACCCTGTTATTACAAAAAAATTCAACTCCTACACCTTAAAAATGCAATTCATCTCCGGCTTAAAGAAGCTGGAGAATTCTTGCACAACAATGTTAAAGTATTAATTAATAATAAAAGCAATATTAATAAGAGAAAATAAAAAAAAGAAAGTTTAAAAATTAATTTTAAACTTATTCACTGGACCAGAGTCCGTGTTGGTTACAGAATGCTAATGCTTTAACATCATCGGTTGAGTTTACAGTGAAAGTTGCTTCTGCAACATCTCCTGGTTTAAAGCATTTTGCGTATTGTTCAGCGCCTGCTTCAACAATAACAAATTCAATGTAGTGGTCGTCATCCATAGGGTGTGCTGCTTCACCGACTTTTACGGTTACTTTGTCACCATCGATTTCAACTACTGGTTTGTGTTTTGGAGATTTTTCTCCTTCAGTCTGTACAGGAAATTCAAGCATGTGGTCTGAACATACTTTTTCATCTCCTTCAGCTAAAACTTGGATAATACTTCCACAATCGTCACATTTTAATATTTTTGCCATAATAAACATCTCCTAAAAATTAGGTTAAAGATATTTTATTACTTAAAGTATTTATTATTATTGATTGTTTTCATAATAGTTTTCAATAGCTGCCTGAAGGCCGTCTGCAGCAAGGTTTGAACAGTGCATTTTAATTGGTGGAAGACCGTCCAGTTCATCTGCAACATCATTTCTGGATATTTTCAATGCTTCTTCCAATGTTTTTCCAACAGCAATTTCTGTTATCATACTGCTTGTCGCTATCGCTGCACCGCATCCGAAAGTCTGGAATGAAATGTCTTCAATTACTTCATCATCATTGACTTTAATATATATTGTCATCAAGTCCCCGCAGGTCGGGTTTCCGACAGTTCCAACACCGTTGGCGTCTTCCATCATTCTACAGTTTCTTGGGTTTGCAAAGTGGTCCATTACTTTTTCTGAATAATCCATAATTAACATCTCCTACAGTCATCGTGATCTTTTTTACACATTACACCATCATAGTCAAGTTCCTGATTCCATAACGGTGACATCTGTCTTAATCTTCCAACAGCTTCTGCAATTGTATTTACAAATTCATCAACATCAAAAGTATCGCTTTCAGGTGCCAATGATATCCTTAATGATCCATGTACATCAACAGGGTCAAGACCCAATGCAGTCAGTACAGGGGACGCTTCCAGAGTATTTGATGAACATGCTGAACCGGTTGAAGCCTGATAACCTTTCGCATCTAAAAGAAGAATTAATGATTCTCCTTCAATAGCTTTAAATCTGAAGTTTACAAGGTTTGGCAATCTGGTTTCTTTAGAACCGTTCAGGTAGGATTCAGGAATGGTAGTTAAAACTTTATCTATGAGTTCATCACGGATTGATGATAATTTTTCGTAATGTTCATCTAATTTGGCGGCTGCAATTTCGCAGGCTTTTCCAAATCCTACAATTCCAGGCACATTTTCAGTTCCTGATCTGATTCCTTTTTCCTGACCTCCTCCATGAATAAGAGGTACAACACGAGTTCCTTTCTTGATGTATAATGCTCCAACACCTTTCGGACCGTTGATTTTATGAGAAGATAACGAAAGCAAATCGACATTCAATTTCTCAACATCCACTTCAATTTTTCCGAAACTTTGAACGGCATCTGTGTGGAATTTGATTTTTTTCTCACGGGCAATCTTTCCAATTTCTTCAATTGGCTGAATAGTACCAAGTTCATTGTTAGCGTGCATAATGGTTATCAGGATTGTTTCATCAGTTATTGCATCTTTTAAATCTTCAATACTTATGATACCCTCTTCATTGACCGGCAGATAAGTTACTTTGAAATCAAGTGATTCCAGAAATCCTAAAGTATTTTTAACGGCAGGATGTTCGATATTTGTGGTGATAATATGTTTACCTTTTTTAGCTAATTTAAAAGCAATTCCTTTGATTGCCAAATTATCAGATTCTGAACCTCCGCTTGTAAAAATAATTTCTTCCGGCTTTGCATTAATTGCATCTGCTACTCTTTGGCGAGCCTGTTCTAAAGCTTTTTTAGACTCACGGCCAATTCCATAAAGAGTGGAAGGATTTCCGTACTCTTCAATGAAATATGGTTTCATTTCTTCAAAAACTTCTTCGCTAACTTGTGTAGTTGCTGAGTTGTCTAAATACATTTCATTATCTCCCAATTGTCTTTTTTAATATGGTAAAAACATTAACATTATAAATTAAATTAGATAGTAATTAAATACTATCTAAAGCCTGACTTAAATCTGCTATTAAATCATCCACATCTTCCAATCCTATAGATAAACGGATGAAATCTGGAGTTACACCAGTTGCCTCCTGCTCTTCAACACTTAACTGCTGATGAGTTGTACTTGCAGGGTGAATTGCCAGACTTTTTGCATCACCGATGTTTGCAAGTATGGAGAACAGTTCCAGTTTTTCAATTACTTTTCTTCCGGCTTCTTCTCCACCTTCAACACCGAATCCTAAGATGCCTGCAAAGTTATCTTTTAAATATTTCTTGTTGATTTCATAAGTTGGATGTGATTCAAGTCCAGGATAGTTGACCCATTTAACTTTAGGGTGTGATTCTAAAAATTTAGCTACTTTTAAAGCATTTTCGGAGTGTCTTTTTACTCTAACATCAAGGCTTTCAAGTCCCTGGAGGAATATGAAGCTGTGTACAGGTGCCTGGGTTGCTCCAAGATCTCTTAAAAGTCTTGCTCTAATTCTTACAGTAAAAGCAAGATTTCCGAGTTCAGGAACATCACCGAATGCATCCCAGAATACAAGTCCGTGGTAACTTGGGTCAGGTTTTGTGAAGTTTGCAAACTTGCCGTTTCCCCAGTTGAATTTACCGGAATCAACAATGTATCCTCCTATTGCAGTACCGTGGCCTCCGACATATTTGGTTGCTGATGATGCAATGACATCTGCACCATGTTCCAAAGGTCTGACTAATCCTACACCGACAGTATTGTCTACAATCAATGGAATGTCATGTGAATGTGCGATTTCTGCTAATTTTTCAAAGTCAGGTACGTCCAGTTTAGGGTTTCCGATTGATTCAACATAGATTGCTCTGGTTTTTTCATCAATTGCATCTTCAAAAGCCTGCAAATCCTGTGAGTTTACAAATTTGACTTCTCTTGCGAGATCCTTGAAAGTGTAATTGAATAATTGGTAAGTTCCGCCGTAGAGGTTGTCTGCAGAAACGATGTTGTCTCCAGGTTCTGTTACATTTAAGATTGCATATGAAATTGCTGCAAGTCCGCTTGCAGTTGATATTCCAGAGTTTCCACCTTCGATAGCAGCTATTCTTGCTTCAAATACATCGCTGGTAGGATTGGTTAGTCTGGAGTAGATTTGTCCAAACTCTTGAAGGGCGAATCTCCTAGCAGCTTCATCTGAGTCTTTGAATACGTATGAAGTGGTCTGATAAATTGGAACTGCCTGTGCCCCAGTTACGGGGTCTGGTTGTTGTCCTGCGCGTACACCTAATGTTGCTAATCCGTAATTTTTATTATCTGTCATTAATAATCACCTTAATTTTTGATTTTCTGTAAAATATATCACGTGTTATATTTACTATATAACAATAGTTATTTTTTATATATAAATGTTTTGTATGCCTAAATGCAAAACAAAAAAATAAATTATAACTAATGTTATACAGACATAACATATGTTATTTTTAGTATATAAACATTGTTATATTTTGAAAAAAAATTTGATAAAAAATAATTAAAAATCTCAAAAAAGAAAAAAATAAAAATATAATAAATAAAAAAACTAATTTAAATTTAAACCATAAATCTAATTTCAATCAAAAATTGACAATATTGCACATATACAAAAATAATACTATCAATTTTTATCGCCAAAATATTATCAAAATAACGTAATTACACTAAAAAAAAATAAGAAAAATAAAGAGAATAATTCTCTTTAGTCATTGATTTCATAACCTAATGCCTGCAGGTTATCACGGATTTTATCTGATAAGTCATATTGCTTGTTGGCTCTTAACTCTAATCTAACTTCTGAAATTAAGTTAAGCAAATCGTCAGATCCTGCAGAGACTTCTTCAATCTCAAAGCTAACTCCCAAAATATGAGCAGCATCATCAAGGAATGCTTTGATAGCTTTTTTATCCTCATCTGAATAACCACTTAAATCGTTTTTGGTGTCATTAATCAAACCGAATATTGCAGCAATGGCTTTTGGAGTGTTAAAATCATCATCCATGCTGTCAAAGAACTCTTTTTTGTGAGGAGCCAGTGCATCGAATTCATATTCTCCGTCATCAACTTCAACATCCAATAACTCATAGTATTTTCTGATTCTCTCAAGACTTTTTTCAGACTGGTGAAGAGAATCTTTTGAAAAGTCTATAGGGCTTCTGTAGTGAGTGGACAGAACAAAGAATCTGAATGTATCCGGTTCATAGGTTTCAAGAAGTTCACGGATTGTAATGAAGTTGTGGAGTGATTTTGACATCTTTTCTCCGTTAACATTTAAAAATCCTGTATGTAACCAGTATCTTACCATCGGTGATTTTCCGCTGACAGCTTCCATTTGTGTGATTTCCGCTTCGTGGTGAGGGAAAATCAAGTCCAGCCCTCCACCGTGCACATCATACTGTTCTCCGAAGTAGTATTCGGTAATTGCAGTATCTTCAATGTGCCATCCAGGTCTTCCGTCACCCCATGGAGACGGCCAGGTCGGTTCATCAACTCCTTCACGTTTTTTCCAGAGCGCAAAGTCCTGCTGATTTTTCTTGGAAGTTTCTGCGATTTCACGATGGGATTCCAGCTCTTCAACATTCCTGTTTGAAAGTTTTCCAAATTCTTCAAATGTATCTATTTCAAAATAAACACCGTCATCGGTTTCATATGCAAATCCCTTATCAATTAACCTTTGGATTTGGTCTATGATTTCAGGCATATGATCTGTTGCTCTTGCAAATAGATTAACGCCGTCCACATTTAATCTGTGCATGTCTTCACGGTATCTTTTTTCAAATTTGCGGGCAAGTACATCTGCAGGAATTCCGCTTTCTTTTGAACGGTTAATAATTTTATCATCCACATCCGTGACATTTTGAATGTAGAATACCGCATATCCTTTGTACTCCAAGTATCTTTTTATTGTATCAAAGGAGATGTAGGTTCTACCATGTCCAATGTGAGCATCATCATAAACGGTAGGACCGCATACAAATAAGTTAACTCTGTTATCGTTAATAGTCACAAAATTCTCTTTACTGCGAGATAAAGTTGAATAAATTTCCATAAAAAATAACCTCAAAAATAGTAATTGTAAAAAGGCAAGTGAGGGATTTGAACCCCCGTATTATGGTCTGCAGCCACACACCTAAGCCACTCGGTAAACTTGCCACTAAAATTAATAGGATAATAAAATATTGGTAATTAATAGTTTAAATAGTTTACTATTTTTTCCAATATTTTACAAATTTACTTAGCTTCAAGTTCAGAACCGATGCAACTTTCACAATCTTCACTAAGTTCAGATTTATCAATGTTGAGCTGTTCTAAAACATCAATAGTTCTTACGTTTTTGCATATCTTGCATGTTCTTGGAATCAAATCCGCTTTGGTTGCTTCACCTTCAGACAATTGGCGTGCGAATTCATGAATCATGCCTCTTACATTATCATCCAGTTTTATTCCGCTACCTCTTTTATCTGTAATGTACTGGGAAACTGCAGGTTGAGTAATGTCCATAAGTTCGGAAACATCTTTCTGCTTCATCCCCAAATTTAAAAGTTCTTTTGCTAGTTCTGATCTAATAGCTGGTATTACATACCATACTACGATTTCACAAGGTGGTTTCATAAAAATCCCTTCTATTTTTTAAACAAATCCTCTAAATCCTGTTGTTCATCTCTGATATCTTCAGTTAAACAAATTCCATGTTTTTCAAATAAAATCTCAAAGCGTTTATCATTATCTTGAAGATGTTTTTCAAGTGTCCTTAATGCGTCAGCCACTGGGTCAGGAAGTTTGTCGTGATCAAGGTCAACTTTCTTGCGTACCCCTTTATGCTTGACAATACGGCCAGGAACTCCCACACATGTAGATTCCGGAGGAACATCCTTCAGGACAACTGCTCCAGTACCTATTTTTGAGTATTTTCCAATTGTAATGTTACCCATTACTTTAGCGCCGGCTCCGATAATCACTCCATCTTCAATAGTTGGATGTCTTTTTGTTTTTTCAGTACTAGTTCCTCCAAGAATTACACCCTGGTATATCAGAACATCATCGCCAACAATCGCTGTTTCACCAACAACAACACCCATCCCGTGATCAATGAAAACTCTTTTTCCAAATGTTGCGCCTGGATGAATTTCAATTCCAGTTATAAATCTGGCCAAATTTGAATTCATACGGGCAAGAAGTTTAAGAGAATGATTCCACAGCCAATGACTTACTCTGTGGAAAAGCAATGCATAAAAACCTGGATAGCACAAAAATATTTCCAGTGTGGAACGTGCCGCCGGGTCCTTATCTTTTACAGCCTGAATCTCACTTCTTAAACCATCAAACATTTGAAAACTCCAAGTTTTATAATATTATATAATATAACATATAGTATAAATATTATTCTAAATATGATTAACAATTGTGCTCTCTCTGTTTGTTTATTTCTGTGTTTTGAGAGATAAATAACTGATTATACATTGTTGTACATAAATGTACATCAAAGTTTTTAGTTCACAATTGTTATATAGCATTTTATAACACATAGTATAAAAACTTTTAGGACAACCCAAAAAAAATAAGGGGGCCAACCAACTACAAAAATGTAGTCAATTGACCCCCTAAACCTAAAAGAGATAGTGTATCTATAGAAACAAAAACCCAACAAAACATCATACCATGAGCAATTTATAGAAAGTTGTGAGAGTAACTCTCAAATTATAATAATTCTATAAGCTTTTAAATAAAATTATTTTACCATCATTCTTTTATGATTTAATAAACGTAGGAATTAGTTTATTTAAATATTTTAGTTTTACATCCAACAACATTTCACATTCGCTGCTACTAATCATGCTAGATGGTCCATAAAAAACCCCATGACATAAATATTCAATTGGGTACTGTTTCTACAATAATATAATCTATACAATCTTTAACCAAATTGTAACAGATTGTTCTATAAACTATCCAACTTGAACTGCAGACGTGCAATCTCGGACTCAATCTCATCACGCTCATCATCCAAACAAGTCAACAAACGAAAATTCAAAGCCTTAATCTTAGCACGAATAACATTCCGTTGATTAGTCTCCTTCAAAACCTTATTCTCTTTAATAGTTAACATACTACCACTTTATTGAACATATTTATCATAAACAAGTTTAGATTCATCAGTAATATCATGTTTATGTCTTGCCTCATTTATCGCAACTTGTTTTTCCAAAACTTCATCGGTGAAACCTTCTTCCTCCATCAACTTTTCAACCTCTGCTTGTTTACGATTCAAATTCCATCCAATAACCTTCTTAATAGGATTAAACATAAAAGATTTACCCCCTTGTAATTACCATAACACTTTTCTGTGAAATTCCATTAATATAACTCTGGAATTCAGATTTAGAACGATATTCAATATATCCACAATAACAATCATTACATGACCTGTAACCTAAACTGTTCTGGACATTAATGTTACTGTCATTCACAGCATTAACGACTTCATAATGGCCGTCAGACAGACGATAGAGATTATGGATAATGCAATCTTGATTTTTGGAATTAACGATTTTTTTAATTCCATCCCAACCAAGTTCGCTGAAGCTATACCATTTAACAGTTAATTTCACACCTAATTCTTTAGCTGCTTTTGCAATAGCAGTTTCCAAACCTTGATGATCTGTACCTCCACTACCAGTTCCGGCCCATCCTGCAAGGGTAGCTTGAGGAATCACTTTACCAGTCAAGTTACGTATACATTCCTGCATACTATGAGGTCCACAATAAACTCCATTGTTTTGACCCATATTGTTACAGCCGGATTTGGTTGCATGGCCGTATTTGGATTTAGTGGTTGAAGTATTTTTATTTGAACTAGAAGAAGATGAGGAAGCTGTGAATCTACCGGAATCATAAGTGCAATAATTAGGTAAAGTCTTATTATGACCATAATACCAGACAATAATCCTTGCCAATGCATCAATACTTACACGTGGCCTAACTCTCTTCTTGGATTTCACACTAGTCACATAATTAGGAGCTTGACCATTCTGTTTAATATACTGTACAACCCTTTTGGATTGGTCTTTGAAATCAGATGGATAAACTTCCTCTTTAATATTATCCCCTACTGCTTTAACACAAGATTTAACACTTGGAACAGATGATAAACTTTTTCCAAGATTATTAACATGCCATGAGAAGATATACCATACCTGAGGCCAAGTATACTTCACATTAGCAATAGTTACTGTGGAAGGCAATTTCTTATTTGATTCAATATACTTTTTCACAGTAGTGGCTAAAACCTTAATGTTAGCTGCAGAAATACCAGTAGACTTAGTAGTAGTTGTGGTTTTGTCTTGCAATGAATTGAAGTTAAAATTAACAGATAACCCATAACGGAATAACATTATTCCTTTGGCACCGTTACTTATACAGGTTTTA
The DNA here is from genome assembly GCF_900314615.1 of uncultured Methanobrevibacter sp. NCBI lineage: Archaea > Methanobacteriati > Methanobacteriota > Methanobacteria > Methanobacteriales > Methanobacteriaceae > Methanobrevibacter > uncultured Methanobrevibacter sp. The sequence goes on from NZ_OMWA01000012.1 coordinate 8,745, forward strand.
GCATCATTTAATATTTCAGTACTTGATAATGCAACAGGGTTATCATCAGATTTATAGGACTGCAAACCACTCCAAATCTTAGCTTTACCGCTAAAGAATTTTGTAGTTGATTTCAACCAGTCCGCTCCACCTTTATAATTGCCTTTGTACTGCATTGGGATAACTGCATCAACAATTTTGCCCAATGAGTCTATGTCTTGCCCATAATATTTCTTGCACTCTGTTTCAGGCATTACTGCACAAGACAAGAACACTTTTGGATTTTGAGCACGAACTTTTTTCACAAAATTAGTAATAGCATCTGCGCCACCTTCAGTTTTATATGCAGTTCCAGGATATCTTAAATAATCAAGATGAATTCCTTTAACATTAGCTATACCCACATATTTCTTGATCTCTTTTAACTTCGCATTCAAGTTAGTTGTTTTAGGGTTATGCCATTCACCATCATAGAAGCATTGTACCCAAATATGCACGTTAATATTATTTGTTTTCGCTTTTTTAATCCAAGATGCGACCTTGGATTCTCCATGTGCTGTGAAAGCATAATAGTTTAAGAATATATCTGTAACTCCATTTTTCTTTAGAGTTTCAAGATTTACTTTATTCATGTCTGCTCCAAACAGCCAATAACCAAAGTTTTTCATAGTCTAATTCTCCTTTAATTTTTTTATTCTTTGTTGTTTTCGAGTATGCATTTGTTTTTGACTAGATAACAACACTTTTCCAATTCTTGGTCGCATGTTCTTCTGTAACAGCAACCTTGACAAAAATCAGTATTCTTTCTCATAACAATCATCTAAAAAAAGATTTATTTTAAGTTACTTGGATTTGTACAGTCTCCGATAATCCCATAACATTAGCAGTAATAGTTTTATTTCCTGTACTAGTTGGAGTATATGTTACACTAAATTCCCCGTTAGAATCAGTAGTACCATATAATCCATACTCATCAATAGTTACTGGAATATCTGATAAGATTGCACTTAAATCTCTATTAGTACAATCTACTGTACTACTATATCCTGGAACACTCCATTTGATTATTCCATACTCAACAATAAGACTAGATAAACTAGCAGTACCCAGTCCTCCAGTTCCACTTATATTTTCAACAGTTAGAGCAGTTCCCCCATCATTATATCGATAAAGATATACTTTATGGTCTTGGTCAAGATAAATTACCTCTCCACTAGCTAATGTAGGGATAGTAGGAAAACTATATTTACATCCAACAGGAGTTTCAGTATCAGCAAGAATCGATTTAGAAGTTGGTGTATTTGCTGCAATACCACAGAAATTCACCAATTCATTAGCCACAGGAACACCATTATTAGTTAAAAGAGCAGTAAAAGTAACAGTTTCATTAACATTCAAAGTATCCTTATCACAAGTTAAAACTAACACATAACCGCTAGGTTTTTGGTATAAAACTCCACCATTACTTGTAACAATAGATTGTACTTCTTTGTTTCCAATCATCACAGTTTTCGCATTAGTAAACAATACTATCACCTCTATTTTAACTGGATGGTGGAGTATACACTACAAGATTCTTAGTTTCAGTAGAATCATCAGTATATGTAATAGTAACTTGGACTGTGGAAACATTATTAACATCACTTAATGGATGAGTATGCGCTATTGTTTTCAAATCATAATCTGGCATAAAAAATAACCCCCATTATTTTTCTTCAAATATAAATTCAACAGTTTCACTTTCATCCTCACATTCCACACCAAATACATATTTTTTATTTGGTTCCAGACTGGTTCCTGCACTAATGTTTCCTTTGTCATCTGTCATGGTTGTTGCAAGATGATTTCCGTTAATAGTGAAGGTGATCTGTTTTTGTATGTGACTGGTTTCGGCGTGTATTTCATAGTATTCGATTGGATGGTTTTCTTCTATTTCTTCGATTTTTTTCGATATTTTTATTTGTATTGACATTTGGTTTTTCACCTCGAGTTTTGATTATAAATCAACAGAAAAATGCTGATTATGAAAGTGATAATGTAAAAGATAAAAATAATATTCTTAATTATAATCTTTGGAGCATGGGGGATTATTCAAATACTCTTGGATTTAACAATAATGGTGGAACTGGATTAACAGTAGTTAGAAATAATGAATGGGCAGTTAATGGAAGTTATAGTGCTAAAGCAACATTTTCTACTGATGGATATATAAGATATAAAATGGATGATGCTTCTAGTCTTGCAGGTAAACAAGTTAGTTTTAAAGCAAATGTGAAAAATAATTCATCTGTCCGTCTTGATCTATTTGAATATTATGAAAATAATTTTCATATTCACTCTACTTTGATTCCAGGAAATTCAAATAATTTATTTAGTGTTACTGTTAAACTTAATGAGGATACAAGTAAATTGTTATTAAGTATTAATAGTACTGGTCTTAATGTAGTGTATACTGATAATTGGCAATTAATTGTGTAAGTAAAAGATAAAGATTTAACATACTTATTCTATGATATGGGGGTTATATCAAATTACACTACTAATTATGTCTTATCTACAAATTTACTAGTTAAAACAGTATCAAATGAACATACTCTTCTAAAATGCAACACTAATTATGGACATTGTTTCATTATCAACAGTAATAAAAATTTTTCACACCCTCTTAAAATAGAATTTGACATTGATTCAATAAGTAGCAATCATTATTTCAATATTTTCGATGAGGATGCCGAAGTTCGAGTTACCCTTCCAACTATTGGGCATTACATAATCATTATCCCCTCAAATGGCATAATAACAGCAACATGTAATGGGAATAATGTATCTGTTAATTCCAATAATCCAGTTACAAATCTAGCAAGATTATCATTTTTTGTTGTAAATAATGGGGATTATTTGACATTTAAAAATGTAATAATATATTCCATTTAATAAACTAATTAAGTAAAAGATAAAAATAATCTCATCTCCTTTGATTACTGGAGCGGTGGAGACTACAACGGATTATCAGACTTAACATCAACCCAATATGTAACAATATCTATAGACTCCAATTATTCCACCAAAGGAGACCACTCATTTAAATTAGTTAATACAGAAGCATATCGTAATATCCAATTTAAATTAGACAACATATTAGCTAACACAACATATAATCTCAAAATGGATATAAAAACAAATAATGAATCAAACTTTTCATTAGTTGAAAGATCATCTTCACAAAGTGTAACTTTATTAATCCCTGCAAATGAAAACTGGGAAACATACAATTTAACTTACACCACTCCTAATAATCCAACATGGCTTAATTTCTTTATAAATCCTAGAAACGCAAATGCTACTGTTTATATAGATAATATTCAATGTTATATTCAGTAAAAGATAAAAATCAAACTTACATTAAATATGATTTAGGCGTCCTCACAAATCATAATGATATTTGGACAATTTCAGACACATGTAATTTAACAAGAGGAAATGAACATACATTTATTAAAGAATCATCTGTTTCTGATTGGAACGTTGTAAGAGTAAACACATTAATCCCAGTAAATACCAGAATAGAATATGATTTCAAAGTACATGATGGACTAGTTTCTGACTTCTTTTGCGCATTAAGTAAAACATTAACAAGCGGTTACATCAATGGTGCAGGGTTAGGACATTTCAATGGAACATTTGATACTTGGTATCATATGGTTATTGATATTAACTCCTCATCAGCAGTTTTTAGTTGTAATAATGCAACAAGAAGTATTAATTATGATTCATTGGAATCTGTAAGTTTCTATTATTGGTTATCTCGAGATATTAGTGAGTTATCGTTTAAGAATTTAATAGTGACTATTTTGTAAAAGATAAAACTAATCTTTTAACTCATAATCAATGGAGTAATGGGAGATATTTAAATAATACAACAGGTTTTGATTCTAATAACAATTCATCATTAACCATAGAAAAAGATTACTTAAAAGTTTCAGGCATCGGATATATTATATGTCGGATTAATTATGGATTAAATGCTAATGTTTGGTTAAGAACAATAAATGTCTCTTCAAAGATAATTACATTTAAAAATGCTACCTTTCAATTTAGTTTTGATGGTAATTGGAAAACAGGAATAACAATATCCTCTTCGAATAATTGGCAAACTGTAAATTTATCATATATTATCCCCGAAGATTCAAGTACAGTTTCTATTGCATGGGTTATTAACTCAAATGAACAGGATAATTTATTTTACTTAAAATATATCTCATTAACCATTCAGTAAAAGATAAATTAAATTATTATTCATTTAATGTTTGGTCAGGAGGAGATTACTCACATAACATTTCAAATACAGAATATAGGTTAGGTCCTGGAGCAAATGTTAGTGTATCAAATGATTATTCTTATAACTATAATTATTCTATTAAAATAACAAAAAACGGTTCTTCGGGTAATTGGTGCAGATTCCCAATAAACTTGGATAATACGTTATTGGGCAAAACAATTAATTTATCTGCAATGATCTACACTCCATATGCGTACTGTAATGTGTATCTTCTTCTTATGAATGATACTACTCCAGTAAAAACAATAACATCTGTTTTTGCTAAAAACACTTTATTTGGATTAGTTGAGTTATCTTCAGTCTTTGATGTTTCTGCGGAAAAAGTTTATTTCAATATTCAAGTAATTGACGGTAGTGTTTATGTAGATAATTTAATTTGCACTATTTTGTAAAAGATAAAGATATTAACTACTTCTGTTATGAAAGTGAATTAATATCCTCCAAAACATATAACATTGATTTGAATAATACAGATTTTTATTTAGAATTTATAATCCATCCTACTGCAAATAGTGATACTGCATACATCAACATTGGTGATCCTTTAAATAACCTGCAAATTGGTGATATATATGGTAATGCAAATTGTGGATTAAACTTTACTGGGGGTACTTTTTATGGGAAAGCAATTAGTATGAATGTTGATACAAAGATAACCGTAACTCGTAAAGGTACAAATGTTATTTTAACAGTTGGGGGATCTTCATATAGTATTTCAAATATGAATATTATTTGTTCTACTCTAAAAAATGTAACCATAAATGGAGAAGTTATGGAAAAACTTATTGTTTATTCTATTTAAGAGTGTTTCATAGGGGTTTTAACTAATTTATGTAAAAGATAAATCTAATTTATTAGATTATAATCTTTGGAGCGGTACTGATTATCTTAAAAATATAACTGGTTTCACAAAACATCCTACGTCTTCAACTGAATGGAGTGTTAATGGTGAACGAAGCTTAAAATTAACTCGAACAAGGGACCAATATGATGATTATACAACTGAATGGTTTCAATCAATTCCTACAGGGAATTATTTAGTTACTCTCAAACTTTATGCTCCAAATACTAATGGGCAGGTTTCATTATTTGTAGGGGCAAATGAATCAATTTCTGTAGGTTATTCTAAATCCAATACTGTGCAAAATATATCTATATCTGTTACAGACAATAATATAATTGGAATGAGAATATCAGTACACTCTTCTTTAGAATCAGTATACTTAGATGATTTAAGTGTAATATCTCAGTAAAAGATAAGAATATTAACTATATTGCATATGATATTGGAGTTACATCAAATTATAGTGATATTTGGCAAGATAATAACAATATGATTTCTCGTCAATCCGATGGAACAGAATTAACTGGAAACCAATGGAATAGCATATCATTAAAATTAAACAATTCAACCAATATACCATTTACTGATGATTTATGTATTGAATTTGACTTATTGGCATTAAGTGGGAACTTTAGAATTAATTTCAACGATGGTTCAGACCATTATTACACTTGGAATAGTTCAGACCAATATCAAGACATAGGACATTGGAAATTCATTATAAATAATGGAAAAATCACAAGACAATTAGATGATGGACAAGTGTATGATTTAAGCACTTTCGACAACACAGTAAGTACATTTACTTTTATGTTATATGCTTATCAAAATTTCCAATTTGCTAAATTTACTAATTTTCAAATATATCAAAGTCAGTAAAAGATAAAGATTTGAATTATTTATCTTATGATATAGGAGTATTATCCAACAATAATGCAGGTTATTGGACTGGTAAAGATGATAGGATTACAAGTGAACTAACATCTACTGGAACAGTTTTAACAGGAAATAACAGTAATTTATACAATTGTTATCTTGGAACATCATCTACATCCGGACAAACTTGTTATCAGGGAAAATTATGTGTTGAATTTGATGTTGTGTCAGTAACAAGCGCAAATAGTATAAGACCCCAATTAACAAATGGAACAACAAAAACATCTACATTTTATTTAAATGAGTTAGGGGTTGTTGCTGGAGATCATATTAAAATTGTTGTAGAAAATGATTATGTAGATTGGTATATTGGTAATGCAGTTAATCCAGTTAAACATGATACTGTTACTTTTAGCGAAACAACATATGCTATTGGTTTCAGGGGGAAATATCCATCTGTTTTTAAATTCAGAAATTTTATAGTTTATTCTAATTTAAATATGTAAAAGATAAAGATATCAATTATCTATTTTATGATATTGGAGTAACTAGTAATCACAACGATAACTATTCATTAAGCAACATAATTAAATCAGTTGATAATGGAGTTAAATTCACAAATGATACTTCAGTAGGATATGCTTATTTCAAAAATGGGGACTCCTTCAATTATCCAATAACATTAGAATTTGATTATTTAGATGCTTCCAATAGGTCAAATGTAGGTATTGATTTGCATACTGATGGAATACACAGATGGACTTTTGGAGAGTTTAAACTTAACACAGATACTCATGTTAAACTCATATATGATGGGGAGCACATAACCCCTTATATGGATGGTTCTATTATATCAACTGGAATACAAGAGCAATCTGCATTAACTAATTTTAAATTAGGATTTTATGTTAGAAATGATGGTTACCTTAAACTAAAAAATTTAATTGTATACTCTAATCAGTAAAAGATAAAGATTTAAATTATATCTTTTATGATGTTGGAACAACTACAAATTACAATAATTGGACTAACACTTGGTCTGCTATATTGACCCGTGGTTCAGAATACAGTACAATCGAAGTTGATACTGGACAATCATTAGCAACATATTACAAGTCTGTATCTGGCGATAATATCTGTTTTGAGATTGATGTAATGACTACACAAGCAACAAACAAAGGATTGATTACTTGGAGAAAAGTAACAACAGTACAAGGGTCATTTGTATTATCAGAGTTTAATCTTTCTGCAAATACTTGGTATCATTTTAAAATTGAGTTAAAAGACAAAATGTATGTTTATGTTGATGGAGTAGCACAAACACCTAAAAATTATACAAATGATTATGATAAATTCTGCATACATTGTTCAAGTGAGGGCGCTACAAATCTTAAAACATACTTTAAAAATTTTATGATATATGGAATATAAGACAGTAAAAGATAGAAGTTATCATGGTTGGAATTTATTATGGTATGATTTAGCAGAGGATAACACAAAGGAGTCAAGTTGGTATATAGACATTACAAACACTTCTGTTTCATATGATAGAAATGGAAGAACAGTTACAAAAATAGATAACAGTACAACTTGGAGATATTTCTATTATAACTCCAATGCAATTTCTACAACAACGGTGGGAACTAAATATACTATTCCGACTGGAAATGTTATAGAATTTGAGATTACTGCGATAACTGGAAGTGTTGTCTTTGATGTTTTAGATAATTTAAATAATCACTTGGATAATCAAGGAGCAACACAAACTGGACATTATAAGATTGTACTTGATGGAACAGACTGTAAAATGTACAAAGATAATGCTACAACTCCATATGCAACAAAAACAATGAATGGAACAAATGTAAGGTTCGGATTTATATTCAATGCTTACAATGAAAGCATTACTTATAAGAATTTCTTAATTTATACTCCGTAAAAGATAAAACTTTAACTTATACTTTTTATGATATTGGAACATCTACAAATTATGCCCCCTGGACTAATTCGGATTTTACTGATGGTAAGCTCAATCGTGGAAACGATTATACGATTCTAACTCCACAAGATAGTTTCAATGAACAGGATAAAATTATATCAATGAATGTTTGTATAGAATTTGATGTGAATACTTCATTTACTGCCAATAATCCTATTTTTAGATTTAGAAAGAATAGATGGGCTAGTATTAATGCAGATTTTGATTCAAATGGATTAAGTATGTCTACTGATGTATGGTATCATATAAAATTTGTTGCTACATCAAGTAAGATTACTCCATTTGTAGATGGAGTTGAAAAGCAATATAAAACTCCAAACGATACATTTGATACGTTTATGATTGCTTTAAATAATGGTTCAATTTCAAATATGAAATATAAAAATTTTATAGTGTATGAAATTCAGTAAAAGATAAAGACAAAACATACCTGTTATATGATCTACCTGAAACCGTAATTACAACTAAAAATTATTTTTTATCTACCGATAATGATTATTATGATTTTGAAGTACCATTTAAAATTGAATATGATATAGCAAATATTATTAATCCATCTAATTTTAGATTTAGAGTATATCAAAAAGATGGAGCTGCAAATCAAACAATGGTGGATAGTTTAACACAATATGGTATTTCTGATACAAAATATCATCATGTAAATGTTACTATACTTCAAAATAAGTATAGTGTTGTTGTTGATAATGTAATGGTTATAAATAAGGATACAAATTTCACAGATAAATTGCGTGTTAATTTTACAAGAACAAATACTTCTTCTTCATCTAAAGTTAAAAATATGGTAATTTATCATGATTAACGATTAGGTTTGTAAAAGATAAGAATAAAAATTATATTTTCTGGGATATTGGTAGATCATCAAATTATAATGTTTGGGATAATGTAACTTATTCTGCAAGTGAAATCAATCGTGGAGATGATTTTACCACATTAACCCCCGATAGTGATTGGGAAAGGGTAGACAAGACAATATCAGATGATAATGATTTCATAATGGAATTTGATATTAACTATAATTATTCTACCAGTTTTAGTTCAATTAGATATTATGATGGTAGTACTGGTAAAACAAGTTGGGATATGTTAAATGAGTTAGGATTAATTAGTGGAAATTGGTATCATATTAAATTAGAGAGAAATGGAAATACAATTACTCCAACAGTAGATGGAGTAACATTAACCAACAGAGCAAAGACATTTACTGGGAGCATTAATAAATTCAGTATAATTACAGATAACACAAAATGTACTAATATAAAGTATAAGAATTTTATATTTTATTCTATCTAATTTGTAAAAGATAAGAACAATTTATTAGATTTTAACTATTGGACTATGGGAGATACAGGAGTAAAACCTGTCTTAACAACATGGGGATATTTTACTTCTGAAATATCAATAGAACATGCAACTAATGGAGATAAATGTGTAAAATTAACATTAACAAATAATTCTGAGAAATATTTTAGTTTTAGAAATTCAGAATGTATTGGTAAAAAAGTAAATTGGAGAGTAGATTTATATGCTCCTGATTCTGTGAAATTAGTCATATATTATTATACAACTACTTGGATAACTGCATCTTCAGTAATAGTTCCCTCTGGAGCATCTACTACTACATTATCTGCAACAATTCCATCTAATGCAACAAATATATGGTATAGAGTGGAATGTGGTAATCTAACTACAGGAGATGTTATTTTCACAGATAATTGGAGATTATTCATAGAGTAATTTCCAATTATCAGTATAGATAATTCCACTAGTATTATTTGCAATTCTGAGTTGTAGTTGTGTTTCAGATCCTGTGAATTCATCACTTGTTATTCTTGCAGTTATTGTTTGTGTTGTTGTTGATGGTGCGAAACTTGCTGATTTCATAATAGTGTTGGTACTGTTTGGTTGGTCTCTTGCTATGAGGTATAGTATTCCATGACATTGTGATGTTACATCAACACTTCCAGTATATGACTTTGTCCGGTCTAAATTGTATTTGAAAAATACGGTATAGTCACCTGCGGATAGGTCTGATTTTATGCTTTTCTCAAAATTTGAAGACCATTCATTTGATGAAACAACGTTGGTAAATCCTTTTGAGCATGAGAATTGGATATTATCATCTTTTTCAGCTGAAACAATTCCAAGATAATCTGTTCCGCTCCAAAGGTTGACTCCGCATAAGTTCCGTTTCTCTTTTACAAACATAGTCAAATCATCACTGCACTTATTGATTTTCACATCACTAAAGTAAGTGGTGGTTAAGTCTCCGGTTAATACAAAGCAGAAACTGAAATAACTCATTGCAGCGGATAATGTAACACTTGCTGTACTGACAGCTTTAGTATCCAAATTAACTGCTTTGATGAAAACATCAGTACCTAATACGTTAATGTAGAATTTGTACCATTGACCATTGCTTGCATCTGTTAATCCTAATTGTGATAAGGTTATTCCATTCAATGTACCAGTCACAGTACCTGAACTGTTGGTTTCTATGAGGCCACAGAAACTATCGCTTGCTGCTGCGTCTACAAGTTTGGCTTTGAAACTGATTTCAGTATAACCTGATAAAACTGGACTATAAAGTAAGCTATCAAGACTGTCATCATCTTTATAGATCAATGTGTAGTCATGGTAGATTTCCTGTACGATATTGCCTGAATTACCCCATGTAGCAGTATTATTAAGAATAGCCCCATCATGGAAGAGATAATCTTGTGATAATTTTGCTTGAACGCTGAAGATATCGGAATCTTCCAATCTGAAGTTATAGTATGCTTCTCCGTTTAGGTCAGTTATTCCTTGACCTATGACTTCACGTGTTTTGCGGTTCACGAAATCTACGGGTACACCATAACAATTATTACTGTTACTGTCTGTTACTTTGGCTTTCAAAGTACCCACATCAGCAGTTGTAATCGCATTATTCGGAGTGGTTAAAGCAACATTTGCTGGTTCAGGTAAACCCACATGCAGTACACTATTATTATCCACAGTCACAAAGTTTTCAAGTATTTCTTTTGTCTGATCCCTATCAAAGAAATGATTATTAATCATTTGTCTTAAATTATGTTGTTCTATATTAGGCATGAAAAATCCTCCTCTAATTTTTAGTAGTGGTATAATATGTTCTGGCGAATGTTAATACCAGTGTCTTTGTTTCCTTTACCGCTTATGTTATGTACACAGATGCTCCCGTCGGTTTCCACACGAAATACGAAATCTCCCCTGTAGAATGGTTGGCCCACACGTCCATTTGGTTGGTATGCTTCCGGTATTGCTCCGGCTGTGTGAAGATATATTGACCCGTTGGTTGCTGCACCTACAATCCAGTATGGGCTTGGATTGTTATCCTTGTTTTTACTGTCTTTACTGGAAGCCACTCCTTTTTTAACAGAAGTACGACTATATGTGACTCTTGCTAATCTTAATGCTTGATTGACATATAAATTACAATAATTTGCTACATTATTATGACCTGATAATGTGATTTTTTCCCATTTGCAGATGTTAGTTACTGCTTCGTCAATCTTGTCGGATAAGACTTTTCCTTGATAAGCTGCTAATGCTTCACCATCAATGTAATTGCTGCTTGTTAAGTTATTAATGAGTTTGTTATGTCCATAATTAGCAGGTGTTCCTTTGCCGTATACATCTTGTGGAGTGGCGTGATTGATTTGTGCATATTCACTGTGACTGTGTAATGCACGTGCAAAATCTGCTGGAACATAACCTTGGAATCTTGTTGCATTGATTGTTAATGTTTCACTTGCATTCAATAGGATTGTGGTTAGTTCTTCTCTGTCGATGTAGGTGTCATCCATTTCCAGTACTTTTTCAGCGATTTCTTTTAATTTGGATTCACTTGTGATGACAATATTGTCGATGTTTTCTCCTTCTTCGCTGTATAATTTTACTTCAGCACCCATCATTCCTGTTTCTGTTTCATAGAAAATTCTTGTCTTATAATCCACCATAAATTATCACACCTTGTATTCTAAGTAGTTTGGAAGAATGCTGCATTGTTTGTTTAATGCGGATTCTTTTCTTTTCGCATAATATCCAATTGCTAAACCGGTTTCTTCGATGTTTGGAGTGTACACGACAGTTATGATATCGTTCAAGTTTAAGCTTGTTGAATCGGTTTCAATGTTTAATAGGTTGAATTTTACTGTCTTGGTTAGGTAGTCGACTGTGAAATCAACGTCTTCAACTAATTCTTTTTCATTGTCACCATCTTTGTTGAGGTAGATGTGACGTATTGGATCAACAGCTGATGCTCTTAGAACTATGTATTTGTCTTCAAGTATGTCTTGTGTTACTTGGATTGTTTCTTCGAAGTAGTCGAGGATTACAGGCATTTCTTCGTTGGTTAATCCTTGTATGAATACTGGATTATAGCTTACACTTAATTTACCTGGCACCATGTTATCGAGGACTGTTTCATCAAAGATTATTAAGTCATTGTCGTAATCAACTTTGTAGTCATACCATTCTCCATAAGATTGATAGTATCCTTCTCCGTTTGGTACGAGTTGGCATTCAAGTATTGGATAGGCAGGTATGTTGCTGAATTGGAATCCTGCTATGATTTGATTTTCATCTTCATCTAATCCTCCATCAAAACTGAGATATTCCATTGTGGTTTCATCAGTATAGAGGTATGGTTTGACATAGACATTGGATTTCTTGAATGTTTCAAGGATATCTGGGTTATCAACGAGATATGTGCATCTGGCGTCATCATCGGTTTTGTTTGCAAAGTTGGTTTGATGTGTTTCACTTAACAAGTAGGTGAAGTCTGATACTCCAGAGACATTAATGACTTCAAAGTGTTCCTTGACAACTTTGTCCTGTATGATTTCGGCGCTGCAATCTATCTCCGTTGATTCAACTGTGAATGGTGCATTGGCTTTTCCCCAAACTGCAGCACCTAGCATTGGAGTGATTTTAGGATTGTAAACTTTTGTCCTTACATACATGCTTGTTGGTAGTGTGCAGTAAACTTTAATGTTGACTTCCTGTATAGATGGAGTTAAAGCGTTATTTGTGGATGTTTGCCACATCTTTGCCCTTACAAACAATATTGTTGGTTTGCCGGTTATGGCTGCTCTTTCAGTACCAATGGTATGCCAGTCTTCAGGTTTATTCCTGTTACCTGTTGTGGAGTATTCAAATTCTAGGAATTTACCTTCGGCATGGTCGGTGTCATCCCATCCACTACATCTTGCACTAATGTCAATTCCAGTTATTGGATTTGTGAAAATAGGTTTGAAATATAAGTAATTATAATCCTCTTCTTCACTATCGAATGGAACATACTCTTCACTATGAGCTACGATTTTACATTCAAAAGCAAAGTCTTGTGGAGTGTATTTACCGAGTTTATATTCAATTTTATCAGGGTCATTTTTACCATAACGGGTGAATGATCTACCGTTATTCTCTGATAGGAATGCGTCACCGTTGTTGTATCTGTGACTGCAGTTACGACCCCAACCACCAATACGTGGCGCTTGCTCCCAATGAGCCAATGGACATAAGATTACAATTGCATAATGTTCATTTGCGGTTACGTTACATGGATTGTCAAAGACGAAACTATGGAATCCAGGAGTTGCATATTTAGGGTCGAATTTAGCTTCTGCCAATGGATGGTAAATACTTGCGGAACCTGAACTGTTGACTTTTGTTGCAGGATAATAGATTGTTTCAGTTCTGCGGACATATGCTCCATTTTTGTTTTTAACATATTTTCCTTTGTTTTTACCAGAAGTGATTTTCTTATATCTTTGTTTTGTAGTACCGGCAGGTGCAGCATCATAAACATATTCAGATGATTTTGTTTTCTTGTTCCATGTGGTTACTGCAACTTCTTTAGCTACTGTAGGCCATATTTGAACATATAATGGACTTCCCCATCCTACCCATTTGCTGCCGTTGGTTTCCAGTTTTAATGAAACTGATTCCAACACACCGGAGGATAATGCTTTGAAAGTTTGAGCTCTTACAATAGATGGAATATTATTGGCTTTTTCGTTTTTCATCCATTCCGGATATAAGACATATGGTTTTGTTTTATTGTATCCCACATACCAGAATGTGTTTACATTTCCGTTGGCGGACATGTTTTTAGTGTTGAAATCTTCAGTTACCAGTTCATGTTTTGGTAGAACTGCACGTTTATGTATACTAACTATTCCATTGCTGACGGTGGAGTAGGATTCAATAACACAATCGCTTATGCTCATATCAAGTAATGATTCATCTGTAAAATCAATTGGGATCATCAGTTCAGTATCGCTGTTAAAGTTAACTGTCCCATCCAAACCATTGATTTGATGCCCATAACTTTTCTCATCATCAACAAGTATTGGATTGAATCTTTTGCGGACATATGGGTTTATACGATAGTCCAGTCTTTCAACTTCCTGTTTCAAGTATTCATCATTTTCGCAGTTCTGGTCAGCCCATTGTGTAACGGCATATTTTTGCTCACCAGAGGAAGCGATTTTATTTAAGTTTTTATATACTGGTTTACAGTTTTCTGACATGTTTAATTCACCTGCACAACTATTTCTTCTTCGTTAATGTCTTTTATATGGGCAGAATCTTTAGTAGGTCTGATGTATAAGTTTTGAGACTCAAGGTCGTAGTAGTATCCGCCTTTGATTGTGTGTAAGTCTTGTAAGGTTGTTACTCTTCTGTATCCGTTTCCGGTATTGTTTTCAAATACTCCTATTACATTATTTTTCTCGGATATGTAGAAGATGTTGTTTCCTTGTTGTGATTCCTGCCAACCACGTCTTATGGAACCGGTTGATAATTGGAATCTGTATTCAACAGTAACTTCGCCAATGGCACCGGATAAGAATGTGTCGTCTATCTTTTCGTATCTGTCATGACTTATCATGATTTTATCATTGAATACTCCTATCTCTGATGTTCCTAGCATTTCACTTGCTTTGAATGCAGTTGTTAGGACTAATCTTTTGTTTTTCAAGTCTGCTTCGCAGTTGCATTTTCTCCTGCTGGTTTCATTGCCCAATGTCAAATCGGTTTTTTGTGGTTGGTTGCTACCATTACCGACGGCAATATATTCAATAGGGTCAAAGGCATCATTAATCCACCTATTCAAAAAGAATGATTCTCCAAACTGGGTGATTATATTCTTGTTTGTGAATTCAATCCGTTCATTCAGGAACATTGTTTGAATGGGCATGCTGATTGTGTAAATTCCTATTATACCTAAATTCATATGAACACCACCTTTTTATCGTTTACAGTCATTTCCGTGAACACTCCCACATGATTGTCTGCAGGAACTGTTGTTGAATCAACATTCACATGAATAATCTTTGTCAAAGGCATGAGTTTCTGCAATCTCCTCTCCAAATTATACCCGCTTTCACGTGGAATATTTGAAGGAATTTCCAATGGATTGAAATAAATATCAAAATTGTTAGGAGTCATGAAAGGTTCATTATGGAAACATTTCTTGTTGATCTCTTCACTAAATTCATCACTCATAAATATCACTCATAACCTATAGTTAAAATTAAATCAGAATCAATTGAGATACTGGAGATTTTATTATCCAATGCACCTTTAACAACCTTGTTCTGTACTGGATTTGTACTGCTATCTGATAAGCTGGAATCAACAGTCATTTTGTTTTCAGTTGTAATTTTCCCGTTACTGTCAGTGACCACATTCTTATTGGCTTGAGCGGTTGATCCGACCTGACCATCATTCTGCAAGTTGCCATGAGTATGACTTTTAGGAGTGAATTGGGTGTTCTGATTATCGGTTAATTGTGAAACATCAGATGGAATAGTGATGTTATCAAAGATATCAGTCTCCAAACTCTTCCAGTCATAAGTATTCCCATCTTTAATAGTATAATAAATATCTGTACTGGTAGGACTAACTTCAATGAATAACTTACCCATTGTCGATGCACTTGCCGTGCCTTTATCAGTTGTAACTTCGATAATGCCTCCAGCAGCAATTGCAGCTGCAATTTTACTTAGAATATAAGCTTCTAATTCTAGATTTTTAACAGTTTCAGTCATCTTTATCTCAACTCCATTCAATATTTATAACTTTTTCACAACCAAGATAAGCAACACCATCATCTACGAAACGTTCAAAGACAATACGGACAGTTCGACTGGTGTTCTTGTTTACTGGTATCGTGTAATCTGTATTATCAGCATAAGTGGCACTTGTAACTTCACCGGTGTTTAATTCAAAAGTAATACTTTGTCCGGCTATTGGGTGTAGAACTGATGGACTTAAAACGAGATTATATGAATCTCCACTAGTCTGTGTTAAGCTGACTTGTGTGACGCTGCAGATATGCTGGATTTCAAATTCATCAACTCCACGTTCAGCATATTCATATAATTCATCCCCATATTCACTAACATGAATCAAACCATCACTTGCAACAGAGGATTCATCATCAGTAATACTGAAAACCGCACCGGTTAATTCTGCAACCGGAGCATAAGGAGAATTACGTCTTAAATTATCCTCTCCTTCAGATGAATACTCAATGAATGTTAAGTCATCATCCAACTCCAAATTTAAGTTAGTGACAACACCGTCAAAATCAGATAACTTATTAAAGTCAGATGTAGGCACTTCTTTCCAAGATAAAACACCAGTTTCCTGGTCCAATGTCAAGTCTTTGATGAATTTGTCCACTATCAAATCTTCAATAAGAACATCATACTCATCAGTTTCCAATATGGCCGTAATAGTCTCATTCACACGATTTTCATTAGTGAATATTTGAGTATCAATCAACGTACTATAATTGCCTTTAACAAAAGTAATGTCCTGCACAGTCAATTGTTTATCTTGAGAAATATAGAAAAAACGAGGATTAGTGAGATTGGTTATCTCTGCGGTTTCACAACCAATTATTGTACAATTCTCACGGACAATGCAAGGTTCAGGTATAGTGATGCTTCCATATATTGCAATCAAGTCCAAGTTACCATTAACACTATTCAATGCTTTCTGCAATGTCTTGAATGGAGCATCAATTGCCCCAGAATTGTTATCATTACCACTATTGCAGACATAGAAATCCGCATCATCACAACCTCTTACATTAATTGTTATTTCAACACTATCAACATCATTATTCTCACCATCTTTACAGACAAAAGTGAAAACATTAGGATTATCCTCATCCAATAAATCAGGATTACATTTCCATTGTTGATTAGCATAAATTGGATCATCCAATTCTACAGGTTCATCATTCAGGAATATTGTAACAGTATAATCATTACTGATATCTTCAGCAAGACTGTTCAACACTTTAAAATTGAAAATAACTGGTTGTTTTTTGATTGGTCTTACTGTGCTTGCAGTTGCATAGAAGTATTCTCCAAGAACACTTTTACCATCAACCCATTTATCTTTATGTTCCCATGGTTGTGGAGTCCAGTCATCAACAACTAATGTTTCATATTCCGCACCACTGCAAGGGTCAATTCTTGTCTCTTTGTGGTGCGGGTGTCTTAGGATATCAAACCATTTTAGGATGTATCTTTCACGATTGAGCATTACTGCATCAATACCATATAATTTCCATATTTCCAGTACTGGTGCAGGAGTGTTGTGTAATCTGACGTTATACTCCAACATTCTTTTCATGTAATGGTAATCATCTTCGGTTAGTTGGTTGTTGAATGGTGGTTCTGATGTATAGTAGTCACCAAGGGTATCGATTTGAATATAAGTTTTTCTTGGTATTCTGTTTTGTGCTCCGAAACTATCGAGACTTTCATCATGGTCGTAGTGGTCTTCTTGGATGGTGTCGTTTTCAGGCCATCCTTTGAAGAGATGGTATTCATCATATGTTTCAACTTCGACTAAGAATCTTGATGATGTGATATATGATGCTTCGATTTCTGGTAGATATTTGGTTAAGACATCTTCTATGTCCCATAGTTCCACTTCAATGTAGAAAACATCATCCGGAGTATTGTTTTCTTCATCTTCATCAGTAACTCCCAAGTTTGTGATAGTGTTTCTGTAAGAATATTCAACAACTGTTTCATCTGCACTATCTTCATAGGAGTTAGTGTATATGACAGTATCATTTTTGTATAAAGTTACACTTTTCAGATGACTGAAACACCCATTGACATTAACATCAAAATTAAGATCATCAACATCAATACGCCAAAACAATAATTTATCCAATAAACTTTGAACTTCATCCGAAACAACAACAACATCACTATCCTCATCATCAGGATTAGTGAATAATAACTCATTACGAGTGTCATAAGAGTAATGATACTCACAAAGAGAAGTTCGATTATCGGCAAAATCTTCATTATGAACAAGGTTATCATCCTTGTAAATCTTAACAGTCTTCAAATTAGGGAAACTTGTAACAAAATTAATCGTATAAACATAAGGCACAGTCTGTTCCTTCCAAATCATCAATCTTTTATTCAAACGGAAACTTTCCTTAACCCTAAACAAGTCATTATACAAATCTTTGAAACGATTATTAGTAACATCCTGCGATTTATAAAAATTAGATGCACTATCCTTATCAAAGAGATATGGAAACATATCCAAAAGACTTTTCACACTATTACGAGGCATCTTACATCATCTCAATAACAACATTATTACTAACTCCAATCTCCTCATCAAGAATACTAATATACTCAGTAGGAAGAGAGAAATTAATATCTTTCACTTCAGAAATTTGTTCATCTAAAAAAACAGCAAGCTTATGAGGAATGAAATCCTCACCAATACCTAATCCATTATACCAAACCTTTGTTTCAGATTCACTATCGTAGACATAACCACCATCAATAAAAATCAAAATAGCAGATTTAATCCTTGATTCAATCTCCTCTTTTTCAAGACTACTATATGGGTTAATCTGGTCAATATCAACATTAACTTTAATATAAATATCAATAGGTTTAGCAACTGGTGCAAACATCACAATATCTTCAGTAGCTTGAGAAACAGTTTTCTGCAAATCATTATAAATACTATTCAATTGAGTGGATGTTCCAGGGTCAACAATTACTTTCATAGTACCTGTCTTATCCCAATTCGGAATTACCTTATAATCATCAACTCCATCAACATTAGCAAAATAATACTCATAAGCTTCCAATGAACCTTTAATTAAAATTTTAGTCCAATTCATCAAGAAATACCTGTATTCATCATCAGTATAAGTTTCACTTCCACCAGTACTGTTCTTATGATTAGTTACAGATAATGAATATGATGTTTGAGTTACAACTTCATTTAAACTACCTGCGGTAATTTTACTATCCAAACCAGGAGTAACTGCTCTTGCCATAACAGTAGTGGTAACATATCCGGTTGCAATATAGATGGGTTCTATTGTTTCATACCTAACACCAGAACTTGTTGAAACTATAACTCCTGCAGGAACATTAACATCTTCTTCCAAAATACTGGCTAATGTGAATTCACATTCCACCTCTGCACTAGTAGCTTGAGGTCGTAAAATCCCTAACTTATCCCCAAGATCATCTAAATCCTGACCCTCTGCATATTCAATCTTATCAGATTCATATACAGAAGTCATTGCAGTATAGACTTTGGAAACCATTAATGAGATTACTGATTTATCCATCACATAATAGTTGCTGATGTCCTCATGATTCTGAATGAAAGTGGGGAAGTCTTCAGCATGACTAATCAAGCCTTTTTCAAGACTGTCATTCAAAGCTTCTTCAAAGATTTCTTCATATTGCTTTTCAATATAATTCATAATATTACCTTCTGTTTTACAATTTCATCATTAACACTAGTGATGCTAAATTCAACACTATATCCCTCTGGGATTTCAGCAAGTTTCAAATAATTGATTGTTTTAACTCTTCTCATTGTATTCAATGTCTCTGTTAGGTATGTTTCGATTTTGAATTTAGTTAATTTGTTTTGATTGTCTTTAATAAGTCCATGAACTCGACAACCAAAACCAGTATAAGTGGGATTGTCTTTTAATTCATTGTATCGTGTTAATATTGCGATTATGCAGGCATTCGCCAAAGAATTAACACCAGTAACATTAACATAATCATCATTGTCCATGTCCAAATCATATTTACCATATTCATTACTCACAAGTTTCACGTCTTCATTCAAGGTTTTGTTATATTTGAAATCGTATCCGTTAGTGTCTATTGGCAAAGTCATAAGTATTCTATCTCCCTTTTTTTTATTTTAGTAGATTTTGAACTAATTCGTATTTATCATACCCAATCATTTTATGATCTCTTCGTACTTGGCTTCCTGCCCAGACATAAACTTCCTTGAATTTCTTTTCAATTGCATCATCCATGGATTGTTTGATTAGTCTCCAGTATATCCTTGCATCTTCAGGGTATTGTACAAATCCACCGAAGTAATGAAGGCGGTCCTCTGGGAATCCTAAATCTTGTCCGATGGTGTAAGCTTCTTTATGGTGTGGGCTTTCCCATATTACCCAGTCATAATCTTCAATCTGCAACACATCTAATTTGTTTGGGTTATATGCATCTTTCAAGTAATTGGCATCTTGCATCATTGCAGGAACACGGTCAACATCAGTAACAGATGGTGGGAAAAACAAGGCCATATACAAACCTTTACTATACCTATCCGATTTCACAACAGCCCTTAAAGAGTCACTATACTCACATAACTGTTTGTTTAACCAGAACATCATATCAGCATCATAATTAACATCCCATGATGTGGAGTATTCAGGAATGTTCTTGCCGAATTCATTATAGTATTTATTTCGTGTTGCTAGGTCATAGAAACAAGGAGGTTGGTTTGGTCTGTCGTTTTCATTCCACCACCACCAAGCTTCACCCATCTGAAGTATTGGTTGCATGCCGTTAGCAACAACAATATCCAAACAAGCTTCAGATACACTTTGCATATATGGAGCAACCTCACTATTGCAGGGACTGTAAAAGAATGTGGATGGAACCCAACCGGTTATTGCGTAGTTTCCGTTGCAATCCTTTTGCCTCCAACTCTGTGGACATTGTAAATTCTCCATCGATACGGATACAACAAGGTTAGGACAATCATTAGCTAATAACTCTCGACTGTAACAATCCAACCAAGCAATGAAAGCCTTATTCAAAGGCACAGTCTTATCCAACACCATTTTCTCTGTCCTTGTATGATTGAAAGCACTTGCATCAATCACATCATTAACAGTACCAGACTTTTCATAGAAATGGCTTGCACCAATGTATAAGTCACACCATTCAGTATAACCCAGTTTTCGCATCTCTTTACAGACACGATGAGGATTTAGGTTGTAGAAATCATCATAACCTTCGCAGATACGATATTTATGAGGAGCTAATGGTATATGCTCTTCACAGATAGCCCCATTAGTAACTTCAATGTTAGTAATCTCACAGGTGAAGTCAACATTTTCCATTATATGATATGTTGTTGGATGCGCGGTGTTTGGATCATAATTTTCAGGTATCAAAACAAGCATGATAAACTTGATGTCAGATGCATCAACTTTCTTTGTCTGGCCGTCAGGAACAGTTATTAGTTCTCCAGCAGCATTACGATATTGTCCACCAGCTCTTATGACAAGGTTATTGAATGGTATTGTAGCATGGCCGTTACTGATGAAATTGAACATGTTAAAGTAGTATGTTTCACCATTGCCTCCTGCAATGGTAACGCTGACTGGATAGTTTTCAAGGTCATCATAACTGAAATCTTTACAGCCTTCCATCTCATAATCGAACTCTAATACAACATTCCTATAATCAGTTCTTTTACCATAGCTGATGTAGGGATGAGTAATCAAGTCTTCAGAATTCCAATATATACCAACAAGGTCTTGTTTTGTCCTGAATGTACCAGTAACTTTGAAATCTATTGTGCTTTCACTTGTGATTGCAGCGGAAGATTCGAAATTATTGTTGATAGTCCAGCAATCCCCACGGAAAAGGAAGTATTTGTTCTCATAAGACATTTGCTTATAATCTTCACTGGCCTCTAACAATTCAGTATAAATCTTCTCATCAAGATTAGTATCCTTGCCTTTTTGAGCTTCTTTTATCTTCTCATCCACTTCATCTTTAGAATAAGTTTCATCTGTAGTGTAATGCTCAATTGTCTGCATTTCATCTTCAAAATAACCCACTTCAGTTGAAGATTTCTTCGGTAATTTATATGACAATCCATCTATACCAAACTTAATATAATAATCATTAGTTACTCCTATTGCTGCAAGTTTAGCATTTCCAGGACTGGCCGGATTAAACCCAACAACCTCATCTTTAAGGAAATATCCCAAGACAAGATTTTCCTGACTGTCATCATCATGAATTTTTAAAACAAGAACATTCTGATGAACACGTGGAACAATATACTTCTCACCTAACTTTTCATCAAACTCTACACGCTCAGCTAAAGGAGTGAAAAAATCAATTAACTCTCCACCATACCGGTGTAATATTCTGCAAAGAATTTTTTCATTAGTGTTATCTAATTTAACCTCTGCTCTGTCAATATAAGGATAAAATTTTGTGATAGTTCCGGTTCTTGTCCTGTCATTTTCAACAGCAGTTTTAACTTTATCATTGACCTTTGGCATCATCAATTCTGTTGTTAAACTATCAACTGCCTTTTTTGCACGGCCTTCAGTTACAATTATATCTTGAGAATTAGTCATTTTATGTTGCCTCCTCATCTGATGTTGTTTCACTATCTTCTTCAGTTTCTTCAGTTGACTCTTCTTCTTCAAATGTTCCGAAACTAGGAGGATAATCCACTAATGTGAGACCAGTAACCCAAGGGGTGCTTCCGTCTTCATCTGCAGACATTCTGGTAATATACATGTAATCGTCAATATAAAAAGAGGGTAAGTATACTCTTGCCCATAGGCCAGTTTTCCATTTACTGTCACCTTTGACTTTTAATTCAACTTGTCTTCCATCATCTCTGCGTATCTTATTCCATGCTCTTTGCAGGAACGAAACTGCATCATCATAAGTTTTCACAAATGCATCAACTTCAATAGTTTCAGCATTCACACCAAATCTTTTAATCAACAGATCATCTTGCAAGGTTAACTCATAACCTTTATAATTACAAGTTAATTTATTGGTGGTTTGTGGATTGATGTCTGTTACAGTAACAGAGTCAAATTGAACATTATCAAACTCATTAATAACAAGTTTAGTTTTGGTAGGGTCTTTAATCTTATTGACATAGACTGTGTCTAGTTCAACTCTGATTTCAGCATCACCATCCCAACCACTAACTGCTTTTTTTAAAGCTTCTTTAATGGTTGTTGCTGAAGCATTACTACTATTTTCACTTGAAGATGTGTCCCCACCAATTGCTTTAATGAAATTTTGTATAACATCATTAAAACTACAACCTTTTTTACCACAGGCATATCCAATATACTGCTTATTCGCATCAAAATAAGATTTAGCTGATTTACCAACAGATTCAATATTTGAACCACTATAATTATCATCATGAGCTCTAACAAGTGCTGTATTTGCTAATCCATTACAAGTAATCCATTTATCTGTAGTAGCAGTTTCACTTGCAAAAACAACCCACATATACTTATAATGATAATAACTTCGTTTCAAACCATCACGAAAATCAACATACATTCCGGCATCAGAGCCTCCAACAATAAACACTCCTATCTGTCCTTTTGAGGCATTTGATAAACCATGTGATTGAACAGTATTAGGTCCTACACCTCCATTAGTCGCAGTATGCCCATTTTTTTTTAAAGCTTGACATACCTCATTTATTCGTGAGTTTTCTTTTCCATCAATATTATCACTGCAAACCCAAAAATCCGACAAACGATTCCCCTCCTTTTATTTTAAGTCATATTTGTTACCGCATTTGTTGTTTTCCCAAGTGTCATTGAATGCTCTTTGACTTCTTTGACCTTCAGACCAAGTTAAATCTGAATAATATTTTGTTCCGCCAATTTCAATGACTGTGAAGTAATGTGCAGAGTCACATCTTAATACGATGTATGCGTTTAATCCACCGGATTTCATACAAGCTGTGGTTAATATTGCAGTATCTCCACAATTTAGGTGTTTGTGGTTTTCAAGACAGTTCTCGGGGGTATGATATTTTGAATTATAATAGTATGCATACCATATTCCTACTTCATCTCTTAAACCGGCGTGGATTGCTTTGGCTTTCTCCAAGTCTGATGTTTTGCCTTTACACCATTTTGCGACAAGGTCATCGATTTTAGCATTTCCAATTCCTGGAGTATCACTGCTTCCACTATCCCCACTTGAAGAAGATGTTTTGAAATCGATAACATCATCAACAAGGCCGGTGACATCAACTTTTGCTTTTAAACCGCTAGCTTCAATAATCTGTTTAACAATTTCTGAACGTTTGGTTTGTGTGAACTCAAAAGTATGTTCTGTTTCCATTAATTTATCCATACCGGATATTTTAATATCTGCTTTGTTTTTGTTCCAAGTGAATTCAGTTACAAAACCCAATATTGCGGTTTCCATATGCTCCCAATTCAAAGGCCCATTTTGCCATGCTTTCTTCAAGGCCACTTTTTTACCTTTGAAAAAAAGATTAACATACTTAATAGGAACACTAACAGTTGAATTACTGCTTAATTCACCGTAATCCATCTCATAACTGTCAGAGTATAATTCCCCAACATAATCTATTTGTTTTGTTTCACCATTTTCTAAAGTAAAATTAGTAGAAGGGTCAACATTAGCAGTAGTAGTTTCTTTTGTATCTTCTTTAGCTTCTGATGCAGCATCCCCTGCAACTTTCTCCGCTAATTTTTGCAAGTCAACATCTTTACCCGCTTCTTTTTTCACCATAGGCTCGGTGGTGTACACTTCAAGACCCGCTTTGGAAAGTGAAAATTTAACAGACATCAATATTCACTTCCCTTTACTTTTACTTTTCTTTGTAATAGTTTTATTTTTAAAACCAGCATTCTTTGAAGCAGATTTCATTAGTTTTGTAATGGTACTGGATTGTTTTTTAGTATTAGTCTTTTTAGTAGTGGTCTTAGTTTTCTTTGATTGGACTTTACGAGTTTTAGGAACAGAAAACTCTTCACCAGGAATCAAACTTTTACTATCCGGAACCTCTTTAACACTAATAGTTAACTTTAAAGTGTTCAGTTTATCCCTTTCCGGTTTAATAACAACAATCGCCTTAAACCTACCTCCAAGGTCAGGTGAAACAACCTCTACAGGTTTACTCATCATTTCCTGAAATATACTATTCCATTCATCCGGCCTATCCGGATCAATGAAAACATGAGTAGTAACTGTGAAGTCCAATCCCACATAAGCACCAGGAGTAACATCTTGAGTTCCACCAACAACGGCACTAAAGTTATATTCACGTCTGCGATAAGCCTCATTAGGACTGACATTATCTGCATAGAACGGATAACCCATAATTTCCAAGTTACAACCATCAGTAGGAATACCCTCTTTACTATACATCACATCTGCTGATTCCACCATACTTAAGCACCTCCTGTACCTTCAGGGTCTTTCAACGATTCTAATGCTAAAGTCACAACACCTTGAGCTTCTTGTTTAGTCATATTACGTGCATCAACAGGAACAGCACCTTCATGAACATGCACAATAGTAACATTACCATTACGCATACCATTAACACTATATTCTCCGTTTTCACGGACAACACCAAGTGTGCTCATTTTCATTTGAGGTGCATTGAAACCTTTAAGAATGTTACCTGCGTAGTCTTTTGCAGCATTGTATACATATTCACTTGACTCACCAATACGGCCAGGAATATCTGCAAACTCAATAGCTAATTTACGTTGAATAATACCAGGTGAAGCAATACCAAGAGCACCTAATACTGCATTTTTAATATCATTACCGAAATTGGTTGCAGCAGATACTGCACTACTTACAGAATCTCTGATTCTATCCCCAATTTTAATAAATTCATTATATACTGAATCTGCCAAACCCATAATACCATTAATTACTGCTTGTTTGGCTTGATTAGCAAGACTTGCTGCGGCTGCAGCAGCAGCACCAGCAGCACTTGAAATTCGACCTGGAATTTGGCGCATGAAAGCACCTACTCTTCCAGGTATTTGTCGAATATGATTAATGATACCGTTGAATATTCTTAAACCGGCTTGAACCGCATACATAGCTGCGGTAATACCGAAGGATAATATTCTCATTGAAGTTTGTTGTAAGAATTGCCAAACCATTGGAGCAATTCTTCTTGCAGCATTAGTTATTCCTTGTAATAATAATTGACCTGCTCTTGCTGCAAGCCTACCTATTTGAGTTGATAATATTCCAAAGTTGGTTATGATTCCCATTACGGCCTGTTCAAATGAGATTTCACCACTAAACAATCTTGAGATAACAGTTATGATTCTACCAATTGTTGTTGCGATTGGAGATAATGCTGTGAACACTTGACCTGCGACATTGCTTATTGTACCAAACACTTGAGATGCAATATCTCCTAATGTTCCGAATGCATCGATTATGCCTCTTACAATATCAGGGTTACTTCCACTATCTCCGAATAAATTAGTCCATGCTTCAGTAATCCATGAGAATACTGGTTGCATGAATTGCCATAATTGATTCAATGCATCTTGAACTGCTTTGATAGCAGCTTTAACATGAGGGTTGTTTATGAATGCGCTCCATAACCTTTGCACACCGGCACTTATAGCAGCTAACATAGAGGATACATCTGTCCACCATCCGAAGTAGATTCCCACTTCATATACTGCAACTGCGATTGCTGCTACTGCTGCAACTATTGCCCATAATGGAGCTCCTGCAACTGTTATGGCCATGAAACCACTTGCAGCACCATATAAGCTTGTGATGAAACCAGGCATTAATGCCATTAATCCACCTTCAGCTGCAGCTGCAACCGATAAAGCACCTGCAAATAAACCGAATCCAACTGCAAGACCACCTATGAGTAATGCTCCTTGAGCCCAACCATTATCTTTAACAAAATCAATAGCTCCAATAATTGCATTAGTCAATCCAAGGAAAGCAGGAGTTAAAGGTATGACAACATCTGCTAATAATCGTCCACCTGCAACAGTTAATGCTGACCATGCATCATCTAAATTGGTAATGTCTTTTGCAGTTTGTTCATACCCCATTTCATTCAAGGATTTATTCAACGCATCTATCAATCCTTTTTGGTCATTGAGGTCACCGCTCCAACCATTCTTCTTCAGAGTATCTTGAGTAATACCAATTTCCTGAAGTCTTTTGAATTGCCCATCTAATGCATCACTAACTGCAAGGATAGCATCTTCTTGAGTACGGCCTTCACCAACAAATGTTGATGAAAGTGTAGCAGTCATTTTAGTTAAATCTGCAAGTTCAGACTTTGGCAAACCCAATTTAACTGCAATAGATTCTGCGGTTGCTCCTACTGCAGTCATGTCAACTTTACGGAAATCTTTTTGAAGATCATTAATTTGACTTCTGAAAGTTTCAGTTTCTTTAGCAGAGAGATTTAAACGGCCACCGAAATAATCCAATTGTTGACTTGAATTTATTGCTGCTCCGCCAGCTTCAACTAAACTGTTCACAAGGTCGTATCCAATCATCCCTGCAGCCATTCCTACAGCACTACTAACCATGCTTTTCATACTACTGGCTTTCTGCTCCACACTACTGAATGCACCGCCAGTATTGTCTTGTCCACGGATTCTGATTAAAATATCTGATACTGAAGGCATAAATTCAATCTCCCAAATAATTATAAAAAAAATAATATTTAATTTTTAGTTAAATTCACTTGTTTTCTCCTTAATCTCTTCTGCATGCTTAACTTCCGCTCTAATTTGTTGGGAATACTTCATAATTAAAAATTTAATGTCCCATGTGAATTTTTTCTGTATCACTTCCGAAACAGGAATGTTCAAATGTTTGGACACTCTGAAATAAACCTCTCCATAGAAAGAATTAGCTAGTTGGAAATAATTTTTCATCTTGTTGATCTGTTAAACCAAGTCTATCTTCAACCTTGAACATGATAGCTGATTTAACAATGAATGGGAAATTAACCCAGAATTCTTTTCTAACTTCCACATCGGAACTGGAGTTAGGTAATCTTAATTGAGCTGCGAGGAATGTGTTCATTGAAGAAATTCTATTTTCACTTTGTTTATCTTCAATTTCTTTTGTGATTTTGTCCACGATTTGTTGTTCTTCAGGACTTATCTCATGTCCTTGTTGTGACTTAGTCCATGCCTGCAATTCGTCCCTATTATAATCCTTGAATAAATCAACATGAGTTTGTAATGCAGGAACAACACTACTATCGTCCAATGGAAGTATTTCAAATTCCATAGGATACCATTTTCCGTTTAATGGTACATTCACTTTTAACATTCTTGCGGATTTATCGTTCACTAATGCTAACCAGTCTTTTTCTGTTAAAATCATTTGTTCAGTATTTTCGTATGCTTCAACAGTTTCGGATGGTTTATGTTTACGGATATGTTCACGATATTTCTGCAATGTCATTTTCAGTAATGAAAATTCATCGTCGGATAGCTCTTCATGATTAATACATTTAGTTACAACCGCTTGTTCTTCAGCATCTAATTTGTCGAAAGGTAATTCTTCACATTCTTTAGGGAATTGTGTTTTTAACAAGTGTTTTTCCATTTTTTCTGCTTTTTTGTCTTTTGCCATGTACATGTCCTCCTCAAAAAAAAATAATCCATTAAAAAAAAATAATAATAATAATAAAAATCCCAAAAAAAAATTTAAAAAAAATAAAAGAAACAAAATTAATGGGATATTTAACTTTGTTTCTTATAACCAGTAGCACCAAATTTGATACTGAAAGGTTTAACAGCATTCTCTTTACTTAACTCTTTAACATATGCTCCATACAAGACATCATCTTCAATAAGATTTCCTGTAGATTCTTCAAAATCATATGAAGCAAGAGTATCTCTGATTTTTTGTTCCATTGCTTTTTTCAATGGTTTTCTTAATGCTGGGTCAATACCACTTGCCTCTGCCTCAACGGTTTCTTTACCGAATTGAGTGCCGTAAGGGGTGGAACTATTAGTAGCGGTCAAATCGTCACTATCCATTTTGAAAGAAATTTTAAATGACTCACATACAATTTCAATATCACCAAACATTAATTGAGATTCACCATAATAAATAGTATCAGCCATTATTACCACCTTTAACTAGTTGCTATTGCTTTTACAGCAGGGTTTTTAATTTTAACGTTCACAAGAATTGCATTAGTACAGTTGATTCCTTGGATTTGACCGTTTAACTCCATATCATATTCTTCAGAATCAGATTCAACAAGAGTTAATTTGGTTCCGTCTCCAGTATCACTGTTGTAAGCAATCATTCTTTCAGCTTCAACTTCATCATCAATTACTGCATCAACTTTGGTCTGTGCTTTAACAAGATATGATGCAGTTTCATTTGCTTTGATTTGACTGAAAACTGCTTTGAACACTTCACGTAACAAGTGATCTGCATTAAATCTAGCATGGAATAAACTGTCTGCAGGTCTTGGGTTTAAAGCAAAAGCTGTGGAAGTACTGAGATTAATTCTACATACAACAAGGTCATCAACAACCTCATCAGTACCAAAGATAATACCTGCATTTTGCAATGCTAAAATTTCAGCATCAGTTCTGGCTTTGAATTCACCAGGTTCAACACTACGGAATGGTAAGAAACCAGGTTCAATATAATATGGGGTGCAGCATAATCTTGCAGCATGTTTTCCAAAGAAATCAGGTTCAATTAAACCAAATCTTGATTTTAATATTCCTCCAGGATTTGGATTTAAAGCAATTAATTGAGCATCACTAGCACCGGCTTTGGTGGTGAATGCTGTACGAAGATTTAAGTTTGCAGTTTCAGTACTGATACTTGCACATGCAGCTGCAATGAAATCACTTATAGTATAGTTATTGTCAGTTATGCTTTCTGCTCCAACATAAAATTCAATGGTAGCTTTACGCATTGTTTTAGCAGTAGTTAATGCTGCTAACCATACATCTTTACTGGTTCCTGCACCTACATCAATAACATAGATGTATGGAATTCCAATCTGTTCACTTGACCTGACTTCAGCTTCTTCAAAAAAGTCTTTTAATGCAGCTAATAAAGGGTTAGTAGAAGTATCAGTTCCAATTCCACCATTTGCAATAGTACGGTTCACTTCTCCCCAGTTTCTAAAAGTTAATACTTGAGTACCATCAACTTTATAACCAGTTGCAGCTGAATTCCCAGTTTTACCAATCCATACTGGGATTTTTCCACCATTTCCCTGTAATTCAAACTCAGTAGTTTCATTAAGATACAAACCTGGTCGTTTTGTAATAGGCATAAATATCTAGGCCTCCATAATTTTGTTAAATTCAGTTAAAGTCATACTTGGCTCAATGTCTAAACGGCCGTATACTTCAACTTCTTCTTCATATTGTCTGAGTAAACCTGCACGAGAAAGATTCATTATAATGAGTGGGTAGTGCAAATCGGAATTAGACACTAATTCCACTAAGGTGAATTTTTCTTCTGAGGTTTCCTTTTTAGTCTTTTTTGTCATAATAAGTCCTCATTAACATGTAAGTTTTCACTGACTGCACCACCGATATTATAATATTCGTAGTAGCTAAAGTAGACTCGAATAATACTTCGCAATACAGGTGGATTAGTAGTTGTATCGTCTTGATTATAAGGTGGAGCAACGTGGAATGTTGCTCTTATAATATCAAATGCTGTGAAAATGTTTTTGTAATGATAATCGTATGGTTTGGGGCATTGGTTTTTAATTCCCCTTATAGAATGAGGGTTCACTTTACATTCTGTATCGAGAAATGTACAGTTTCCATTATCGTATTGTTGGCAGAATTTGTAATGATCCGATTGCACCATGTAAAATAATGTCCTGACTTTATTGGTGATTTCTTCTCTTTGATGTTCATCATCACACCAGATGTGAACTCCTAAGTCTATTGCTAATTGTTCTTGTATGACTTGTTGAGAAATAGTTTTATCAGGCTGTTCAGGGTCATATTGAGGATGAGTGACGGGTATAGTGTAGTCACGGTTTGTGATGTGTTTGTTGATAGTTGCAGTTCCACCGGAATCGTCAATCGTAATGCATGGAGTATGGTCATATGGGTAGTCTCTTTTTATCACATTGACTGGAGTACCATCGTTTAAAACGATTCTTCCTTGAAGTATTTTTAATAATGCTTGTATTGGTTTAATCATTTTATTCAAGCACTCCTTTTTTAGCCAATTGAGTTTTAAAAGTTCTACTCATGTAATTCTCACTATACAAACTATTAACAACAACTTGCGGATAGTTACGAGCTTCCATTTTACTGGTTCCAAAAACAACAAACACCCAATAATCCTGCCGGTTCCTGACAGTACCCAACTCAGGAGATATTGAAGTGGAATGACCTCTCATCAAAGCCCCTGTATCATAAGGACAAATCTTTTTACAACGAGATTCCGCTTCCAAAGTAGTGTTCTTGACAGTTATAGCTTCACACTCTTTGATAATCGACCTATTTATCTTCTTACGAAAACTAGGCTCAATTTCAACATCAACATCAATCATCGGTAATCACCTTTGTAGGTTTCCGTTGTTTTTTAAGAACAAGTTTCGTATGTCGTGTAGGTGTAAAATGAGTGTTAACCATAGGGGTTCCGGTAATCTCATAAGTGTCAGGTTCTCCTTTGACTTTAACCAACATGCGAGGATTAACCTCAACATTAGAATCAATAATGGCCTTGTAAGTGTCAGTTAAAATCTCACCAAACTCTTTCAAGGAATCATTAGGAGTCATAGGTTGGAAATTACACGGAACAGTCTCTTTAAGTGTGTATTCTCGCAATGGTTCATAATAAGAATTGAATTCTGTGAGAGAATCAGTATATTCATATAACTCTAATTCAACATTAGGGAAATACACCATCCTCATCACAACCATCTAACTTTTGGAGAATAACAATTAATCTGTTTCAATGCATCAATACGACTGTAAATACGACTACCAAGATTATTCTTAGTATCATAACTAACACTAGTGTCCATTTCATGAATGGAAGTAATCTCTCCCATATCCTTATTATCATTAGAAAGATGATAGAAAACCATATCAGAAATCAAAGGATTAATCTTACCCGCAATCACATCATCAGATATTTTCTGATGATATTCAATAACCAATAGGCCTTGTCTGATTCGAGTAAGATAGAATATTCCCGCAGTTTCATCAATGATATAGTCTTCATCAACAGTTAATTCAACATTATCAATCTTAAAAGAATCCACTTTACAAATAGGATACCAATCCGTTTCGAAAACATCCCCTCTGAAACGTTTAATGATTTGTTTTCGAGTTACTGGATCAACTGGCAAACCAGTCAATGCAATAATCTCCTCTTTCTTCAAATCAATTAAACTTTGCAATACAGTTAAGTCTTCTAATTCAGAACTAGCAATCCCTTGTAATTCTAAAAATGTTTTCAAGTCTTCAGGAGTAATTATTGCCAATTTTAATTCCTCCCAGTTTTTCATTTAAAAAAAAAATAATAATAAAAAAAAATAATATGAAATTAATTTTTATCCATTATTTTCCAATGCTGCTAATC
This sequence comes from uncultured Methanobrevibacter sp., assembly GCF_900314615.1. Taxonomy (NCBI): domain Archaea; kingdom Methanobacteriati; phylum Methanobacteriota; class Methanobacteria; order Methanobacteriales; family Methanobacteriaceae; genus Methanobrevibacter; species uncultured Methanobrevibacter sp. The sequence continues at coordinate 41,540 of NZ_OMWA01000012.1, forward strand.
TTGCAAGAATAGTACCTTCAGCAGGTTCATCTGCATCACCAATTGCAGCTTTAACATCAACCATATCTTTAGCTAAACCACCAGCACCGTCACCAGATGCTTTGCCCACAGTAGTTTTCAAAGTAGCAACATCTTCAGAAATACTGGATTCACCAGTTTCAGCAGCTTCAATTTCAGCAGCAAGAACATCAAAACGGTCTTCCTTACTAGCTTTTTGTTTTGTAGATAAATCATTAAATCTAACCATAAATAAGCACGCTCCAAATTTAAAAAAAAAATATGGGCAAAATCTAGGAGTTAGATTTTGCATTTTTAGTGTAAGGTACAACAAGAGTGTCTTGGTCGTAATGGATTTTAGCGTCAGCTTTAGCAAGACCAACTACTTTGTAACCAATTTCATCAATATCAAATTGGTTTAAAACATCCATATCACGCATCATACCAAATACGATGTTGGAAGGTTCACCAATGAAAGCGTACCTTAATTTATCAATGTTGGAACCATTACCAGCCATTTTACCGGTGGTTGTGTTGAATTTTTGATTGTCCCAACCATGTCTGGTGCTTCTGAGAATGTTGTCTTGTTTAACTTCCATTCCCATAACCATTGGGATTTTACCATCCTTAAGGACTGCTTCTCCAAGGTTGTCTTCACGAGCTGCAATGTCCCTTACAAGTTTAGTGTACATGGAAGGTGGGACAACAATGTTAGCGTTTTTCATGTTACCGTCTTGTTCAACGTAGATTTCTGCTGCATCAAGTAAACCATCCAATGCAGTATTACTGTATACTAATGGTGCGAAACCTTCAGCATCAGTAGTAGCATCTGCTTGAATAGCTTTTGCTTGAGCAAGTAAACCATTGGTTGCAGTGAAACCAGTTCTTTCACCAGTTTGAGTGGCAACACTAGTGTCAGCGTAGATACCGTATCTTTCCATAGCAGGACCCATTTCAGTACCTAATAAACCTAACCATTTAGCAAGGAAGTCTTCGCCTTCAATGTTTTCATCGATGAAGTTTAAAGGAATAATGGTTTTAGCTTGTAAAGGTTGAGCTAATAATTGTTTCCTTTTTAATACTGGTGCGGTTTCGTTACTGGTTAAACCAGTAGAAGCACCGGTGGATGCATTTCTTTGAATGTCGAAATCTAATTCAATACCGAGGTCATCAATATCATGTTGTAATGATCTCATTTTAATTACTCTGGATTGTTCGAGTAATACAGGTTCATCAGTTACTCTGGTGAAAAAGTCATCAAAGGTAGGTTCAGCCCAACCAGGGTTGAGGTCACCAGAAGCATTGAAAGCTGCGTCTGCAAATTTCATGTTAAAATTTTCTTGACTTAAAATTTTTTCTTCAATTGTAGTTGACATAAAAAATATCCTCCATAATAGGTGTTTTTTAAAATGGTCTTCCTTTTTAGCAAAAGAATATTTTTTAAAAGGTAATCCTAGCATTAGCTAACTGGGATTTAGTTTTTTGCTAAAAAGAGTAAGTATCAAATAGTTTTTTGTTTAAAAAATAAAAATACAAACAATTAAAACATTAAATTAAATTTTTAGATGTAATTGAGGTTTCTGCCGTAAGCATCACGCTTAGGTTTAGTTTCAGAATCAGTTTTTGTTTTAGATTCTTTTTTGAACCTGTTAAATTTGGAAGAAATAGATTTTTCACTAAATTTCTCATTGAATTGTTTAACAATCTCATTATGGACTATTTCATCCAATGATTTTTCTTCAATTTCCTCTTCTTCTGGTTCGGATTCTTCAACTTCTTCTGAATCAACTTTATCTTCTTCTTCAAGGTCACCGGTTGTAGGTTCACTTGCACCTGCTTCAGATTTATCTTCCTCTTCAATAGGTGTTTCAACTGGTTCAGAAACTTCTTCAATTTCCTCTTCTTCTGTTGGCAATTCTTTTTCTTCAACAGTATCTTCTTCCTGAACAGTAGTAGTAGCTTTTAATTCTGCAACAATCTTATTAGCCACTTCTTCAGCAGCTTTATTGGCAGCAGAATCTGCCATGCTTTCAAGTTCAGGTTTAAGATTTTCAATAATACGAGGTTCTAATTCAGCTATAACCTCATTCATTATATCTTTCACTTCATTTTTTTGAGCATCAGATAAACCAGCATCGTTATTCATATCTTTTTCATCAATTACTGGTTCTTCTTGAATAGGCTCAGTTTTGGTTTCTTCTTCACTCATAATTTCACCATCATTTAACGCATGATAACATGCACCAGTCAAACAATTGCTGGCTATCAAATTCTGAGATTTATACTCAACAGTACCGTAGGTATCCCAGTTCATTGGGATGTAAGTTAAGGTAATGTCTTTCAAGTCATAATCAACAATCAGTAGGCCTTCTGGAGTTCTTTGTTTCTTAGGGAATCCGGATATACTGAAACCAAAGTTCATACCTATGTCAAGGCGCTCTTTAATTCCAGGTGCATATTCTGATAGGATTTTTCCTTCGATCCAAAGTTGATTGTCAGTTACCCATGCTCGGGTAACTGCTCCTATTCCACCATCGTAATGCCGGTTGTGGTCTCGATATATGTTGATTCCAACGGCTTGCTGTGCTAATGATTCTAAAACTTCTGGTGATACTATTTCATTAGCATAGTCTTTGTTGGTGGTTGATGCAACACCTACAATTGTTAATGTTCCATCGTCGTTCATGTCATAGGATTTTGCCTCGATGGGTAATCCGTAGACACGATACTCTAAAGCTTCGGTTGTCATTTTGTATCACAAAAAATGTTTAATTTAAAAGGGGTGTTCTTTTCACTAGCTTAAAAGTTAAAAAAGAACATGTTTGACTAATTTTTGAAAAGGTTTGAAAAATGAAAAAAACCCCAAAAACGATGAGGAACAATTTTGGGGAAAAACATTTTTCAAAAAAAAAAACTTGGAATATTTTTTTTTGGTTTTCCCTTAATATTACGCAGATGTAAAAGAGGAGGGCGTTTTGTAGATTACGTGTTTTTAAAGCACATATAGAGCTACATTTTATTGTTGCGGAAAATGCACAAAAAATAGGCAGTTATGTTTGGAGGATAAAATAGGACAGTTTATTGACTTAACTTTTTAATCCTCTGTAATGTTGGTCATAGCGGTGATTAATGCATTTTTGTGTTCGAATTTAGAAAACGATTTTTTTTCTCCAGTTTTTTTTGGAGGTTTACCGGACGAATCTATTATGTGTGGAATAGTTTAGCCACTTGTTCCAGGTGGAGTCACAAAAGGTAGCGAAATGACCATGATAGATATTGGAGGAAAAAAAAGGAGGAGATTAATCCTCCTTTATTCTCATAGAAACTATTTTGATGTAAAAACGATGAAAATAAAATAAATATATTTTATAGGAGGAGGTGGTTTTTTGATAATGGAGAAACCACCACAAAAATGGTCTATAAGAAAACTCCAAATTCGTACTTTTATATCCTTAAAATTTCGGAGATTAAAATATGGTCTTATATTTTTGAAAATATATTAGATTTTTTTGACAGAAGAAAATATATTTTATAAAAAAACACACACCATTTTTTTTGTGGATGAAAAGTAAGTTCATCACCATGATATAGTTATATGATAACATTGACTTTTTTGTAACACTCTAGGCAGTAGCATTAGGCAATGTCATTCTTTGAGTTAAGTCAATGATAACGGGATTGTCTTCAGGGAAATACAATGGGGTTTCCACTACTGGTCCATAGCTGCATCTGCAATTTGGATGAGCGGGCAACAATAACATTGCTTCCTGTAGAGTATAAGGATTATTATCTGCTAAATCAAGACAAATATCACAAACATGACTATCTCCAACAGTAATTATCTCAACATGCTCCACACCATAATTAGCATAAGCCTGTAAAGTACCTGTATTAACTGCTCTTGCATGTTCAGTACGGGCAATCATCCTTGCTCTTGCACGAGGAGAAATCAACCGGACAACTTCACCTTTTTTATTTCGTATTGGTAGAGGTTTGATTCCAAGGTTTAATATTTCACGTGTGGTTACATCGGCACCATGACCTGCTGCAACAGTATTAAATATTGTCTCTTGAATACCCTCAAACAATTGATTATTCAAATCTCTTATCAAATCAAAATTATACTGAGTCACATGAAACAATGCTTTTTTATCTGCAGGAGTATACAGTAACTTTTTATGAATGTCTCTGTAACCCAACTGTGAACCAACCTTGTAAAATTTTTCAATCAGATCATCACTATCACTTGCATTATAATCAATAATGTCACGAAGTTGTTGTCTGATTCCGGACTCCTGGAAGAATTCCCTTATCTCACTTTGTTGAGTATTGAAAAATTTCTTAGCTTCATCTGTACCTAACCATTCAGCAGCAGTTAGCATTTGATTATCCAAACCAGATAATAATCTGCGAAGATATTCTTGCTCTCCACGACTTAACTTTTTATCATTTGGAATATGTAAGTCTGTAATGTTAGGTATCATTTTTAAAACATCCAATTTTCAAGTAATCCGGATTTGTATAAGTTGTTTTTGTATCTTTGAGTATTTTCTAAGCTTTTCATATTAAACTCATCAACATTGGAACTGGTATTGTTGAGTGGGTAATCCCCCCAGTCAACTGGTTCCCATCCATAATCTTTACGAACTTCATTAACAGTACGCACACCATCCCTTACCTGTATAGATTCAATGTTAGCACGTTTCAATTCATCTTCAATATCAATCTCATTAAACTGGAAAACCTCATTAAACCCATTACGGCCCAATGCTTTGTTGAATCCAGCTTCATAAAATTTGGCCTTTGCATTCATCACATTTTTGAACTGTTCCTTTTGAGCTTCACCATTACCACTTCCAAGGTTAGCAGTTTCAATGATTCCCACAATAGCCGGAGGAACACGGAATAAACTGATTATCATGTCTCTGCACATGTTCATCATATTAACATAATCCATATCCTTGTTATTCATATTCGCAGACTGATAACTGGCTCCTTTAACAGCCAACATTCCACCACGTTTACGAACTTCAGATTGGATCATAGCTTGTAATCTTAAAAGTTCAGTATTGAACTCATCATTATCCATATCCTTATCAAAAGCCAATATCGCTGTAGGGTCAATACCCTCATTCTCCATGAGTTTCTGATTGTAATCCATTCCCAGAAACATCATCAACAATGGCTTTTGAATTGTCTCTAATTTGGACACTCCAAACTTACTGTCATGAAATTCCGTTGAAGGTTCATAGATATGAATCAACTCATCCGGCTCATAACGGATATGAGGCTTGTTACGAAAACCGTACTGATCTGTATCATCAAAGTATCTGATGAGACTTGCAGGAATATACTGCAAACCATTAATGATATGATAATTGTTATGGTCAAAATCAAATTCTTCATAGTTGACTTCAATAAAAGTATCACCAACGAGTTCTTGACTGTTTACGATTTGTTTGATGAATACAGGGAAAGTGATACTGGATTCATTAGATACCGGATGATTAAACAAGTTAGTTAAATATCTTCTATTATTGATGTTCACTTTGAAATCATCAGGATTATTAATTTTAAATCCATTAATCAGGAAAGTATCACTGATTGCGTTTACACAACTGTAGACATATGGATTATTTTTAGCTTGTTTGAAGAAACCATAATGTCCAGCTGTTTTATTTACTGTATTGAATATAAAATGATAATCACGAATATATTGTTGGAATAAGCTATCCTCATATGGTTTTCGGAGTACTGGCATTACAGCATTCCAGAATTTGGATTTCATATTCATACGGAAATTATCTAACATAATAAACATGTCTCCTATTCATTAATTTTTTTTTAGAAGTAGATTACACCTAATGGTGTTGCATTATTTGTAGTATTAGCTGGACCATATAATCCGCCACGCCACATGTCTGGGCAATGGTCGTTTAGTTTCAATGGTCTATCTTCACCACGTTGTTGGGCTTTTTTATCCCAACTGTAAGTTTGAGCTTGACTGATACTGTTAGTACAGTCTTGATGTATTAGGAATTTGTTATTATTGAATAAATCTTGAGTTTTCTTGATGTCTTCATATGTATCTGGTGCATAGGTTTTGATTTTGAGTTTAACACGACTGTCTTTTTGACAAGCAGTCTTCAGACTTGCTGCATCGTGAGGTAAAAATATTGTACTGTTGCTGTCCAAGTGATATTTGTCTTGCAACATTACAATGTCATCAACTCTTTCGGAATCTGATTGCGCTACACCGATGTCTTCTTTGTCATAATAAGTTTCCTCTAACAGGTAGTAGGTGTTACCATGTGCCATGTCACGATGTATTCCCATCACTCCAAAAGTTGTAACGGTACTAACACCATAGTCGCAGCATAAATTGATTTCATGAATACGTTGATTATCTGGGAATTCATCTTTCAGGTAATTCCATGTGAAGACATTCTGTTTTGTGTCGAACATGTCATAGATTGCTCCTTCGGCAATAACCCATTCACCCAATATATTTCTTTTGTAGAAGACTTCACTTTTCTGATTAACACGTTTCAATTCTTCTACATATTCCGGTGGTAAATTAGGATTATCATCCAAGAGGAACTTCCATGTCTTGACAGTTCCGGCTTCCAATAATTCCTTGTCATTAATGTAATTAGTGAAAATGTAATGGTAAGGACTATCTGGGTTGGTGTTCCAGAACATTTTAGCTCCAATGTCAGAACATCGACTGATTGCCATTTCAACTGCAGATTGCGGACATCTTGCTATCTCATCAGCATACCACCCACCAACACTCATACCTGCAATAACATCAACAGCTTTCTCATCATTGAAACCCATACAATAGCATACTTTATCTTCAATATACAATTCACCATCATGAGCTCGGAATTCATGAGGAATATCCTCAGTATTCATCATAGCTATTAATGGATTAATCACATTTCTTTTCAAAGATGATGATGTCTTACCAGATATCAAGAATTCATCAGAATCAGATTCAGCAAGAAATGTTAACCATCTGGCATTACATGTAATAGTCTTACCAGACCTGACTGATCCATGGGCAATGTTAATCCAAGCATTACTATTTTCAAGAAAATTAATGGCAGTTCTTCCAAACTCACCATATTCAAAATAATTCTTACTCGGCCTCATCTTCTCGCCTATGCTTCTCTTTACTTGCAGATATAGCATCAGCTAGACCAGATAAACCTTTATGTGTAACATCAGCTTCGATTTTATCTCGTTTACCATACATGTTAGGATGCCTACGCTCTAACATCCATGCTGCAGCTTGCCAATGTTCCGTACTTGCCCTTGTAATCACTTGTTCAAAATTATGCAATGCTTTTGCTTTCGCTTTATCAACACATTCTTTGAACTTAACAAATTTACTTCTGCCTTTAGCTTCCTCTGCTTTTTTCATCCACTTATAATAAGTGGACTCATCTATTCCCACATATCCACATGCACCAAGAATACTATCCCCATTCTCAATAGCGTCACAAAACTTCTTCTGCAACTCTGGAGTTAATTTAGACTTAGCCATATAGTATTCCTCCCTCTCTTTTTTTTTAATACTTGAAAAACTTGATACAATAAAAAAAAAATTTATGAAATTTTTTCCAAGACATTCACTCGGATATGCTCTGCAATGGCCCTCATCAAGTTAGGTGGTACACTATTACCAATCCTTTCTTTGACTTGATTATCCGAACCAATCCAATTGAATTCATTATCCTCATATGTGAAACTTTGAAGTATGCTTAATTCTTTCACATCTAATTCACGATTTTCTTTATAGTGAACTAATTGAGGTTTTCTGGTTATGGTTGGGCATGGCCTATTTGGCAGTAAACGATATATGTCTCTGGTCTTTGTTGGGAAGTTTGGAACATCACCACTTTTCTGACCAGGTTTAAGATATTTTGCATATCTTGTGATGCTTGAATTGTTAGGTTTAATCTTACCCTCCAAATGTCCAATACTCTGTTTGCAGGTTATTGGTTTATTTTGAGGTTTTGGATGTGACGCTGGTATACCAAGGTCTTTACGGACTCCTATGAATATCATTCTTTGCCGACTTGTTGGACAATTGTAGTATTGTGCATTCATCAGTTTGGCTTTGACATCATAACCTGAGTTTTTCAATTCGTGTAGGATGTCTTTGAAGATGATCTTCATATTGCCTTTAACCATACCAGATACATTTTCCATTACGAATGTTTTTGGATATAATCCTCTTAGTAGTCGGACGTATTCATGGTATAGTTGGTTTTTGGTATCGCAGAAGTCACGGGCTCCAGCAGTACTGAATCCTTGACATGGTGGTGACCCATCGAAGAGGTCTAGTTCTCCTGGTATTAATCCGGTTATGTCAAGGACTTTTTCAACACTTAGTTTGTGGATGTCACCATAGTAGATTGGTGTATTGGGGAAGTTTCTTTGGTATGTTGCTACGGCATGTGTGTCCATTTCAACTGCTAGCAGGACTTTGTATCCTGCTAACTTATATCCATAACTGGAACCTCCGCATCCGCTGAATGTTGATATAACCTTAGGTTTCTGAGTAGTCTTGTTTTGGGATTTCATACCCACACCTTGGACAAGTGACTGTTTCAATACCGTCAGCTATGGATTCATCGTATTCTGGTTCGTCTTCAGGGATTATCATATTAGTGTCTAGGTTGATGTCCTCTTCTTTTACTGTTGAGGTTTCTTCAACTGTAGTAGTTTCTGTTAATCCTTGGAATCCGAGAATATCTTCATTGTTGAATCCTGTTAAACTTGTGTTGAAGCCGGATTCAGTTAAATCAGTGAAGACTTGAACGAGTTTGTCTTCATCGAAACTACCCATGACCTTGGTATTGTTTAATACTAGGTTGAGGGCTTTTTCCATGTCCTCGGAGTCTAGTGTGATGTCATTGTCTGGGAATACCCATCCGTATGAATCATTTAACTTCAATAAGTTTAGTTCTGCATATAAGTCATTGTCGAGGAGGTATTGTTCCCATAATATTTGGAATCTTTGATGTCCTCCGATGATCTGATTATTATTTTGCAGGGCTATTAGTATTGGTTCGACTATTCCAAAGTGGTCAATACTATTTTTGAGTCTTGTTTTTTCATCAGCTGTGATTGTTCTAGGGTTGTATCCTGCTGGGGATATATCAATGATTTTTATTTTTTCTATTTGCATTTTAGTTGTCCTCCGATTAAAATATCGATATATACCAAACCCTTATATTCATTAAATCATGATTTAATGAGCATTAAAAAAATAATAATAAATAAATAAAATTTATATAAATTTGAATAACACACCAACAACAATACTAATAATGATTGGCGCACCAATAGCAACCGTATTACGGAAACTTCTCTGTGATGCTGTGAAATCAGTTAACTCTTGTTTGGTTTCAGCTAATTCATCTGATACCTTGTCGAATTTTTCTTCAAGGTCTTTGAATTTCTTTTCAATATCTTTGTTGTTTTCATCTCTTGATTTTTGACTTGCTTTCAATAGAACTGTCACTTCAGTAACCTTCTCAATGAGTTCAATCTGTTGTTGTCTGTCTGTAGTAAGTTCTTTGTTGATGTTATGAATGTCTTCTTTTTTATTATCCATTCGTGCTTTTAGTTCCGCATTTTCTTTTTCGAGGTTTGCGAATCTTTCTTCGTATAAGCATCCTGGATGGTCTTGACTAACTGGTGGTGTCATTGTTATCACCTGTTAGTTCTTCGTATTCTCCGGCTGGGTCAATGTCTTCAATGATGTTTTCATCAGGTTTAGCAGCCTTCATTTTCATCACCAACTACCATATCAGCATCATCATAGGTTAATATTTCATCTTCATTGATAGTTGGATCAACATCATTTTCGAATTCATTTTTATAATCTTCGATTGCTTTTTGTTCTGCTACAACGACTCTGTGGTCTTCTGTTTTTTGCGCTAGAATCCATGATGCCACGCCTGTTAATATAGGTATTATCCAGATATATTCTTCTGGTATGATTTGTGTCAATCCATCTTTTCCGAGACTTACTATTATCATAGCTATGAATGCTATTGCTGTTGCTATTTTACTTTTATATTTGAAAGATTCAACCATGGTTAATCACTTTGTTTTAGTTTTTTTTCATAAAAAAAATTAGTTGTAAAGTGTTATGGAGAGGATTTGCACCCCCTCAGCCTATTTATAACACCAAATATGAAATTCTTAGATGCAATACGTTTTTTTTAATCGAAATTAAAGAATACAACATTTTTTTGGTGTTATGGTTCGCCCATAACATCTTGATATATGAAAAAGGGAGTAATGGAGTAAAAAAAAGAAAATGTGGAAGTAAAAATTTGTATATGAAATTCGAAAAAGCAAAGTTTTTTGATGAAAGTACCTGGAAACGAAAAATCTCTTTTTTTTACTCTCTTGACTCCTTTTTTCATCTCTAATTGAGGTAATCAAATGATAAGAATAAAAAACTAGTATTTATATGATGAGTAATCCATATGGTAAGTCGAATTTGATTCCGGCGCTATAGTTGTAACTAGCACGGGTGATTAAACCACACTTTGTACAGTATTCATAGCTGCGGTCTTCACTACGGACTATTGTTAATGTCTTGCATTCGGGACATTTGTCAGTATTTTCGACTTCTTCTATTTCATCTTCAGGAATTTCATCACACATACTAATAATCTCTTATATTAGTAAGTTACATCGTCCTGGAAAGATTAATCTGACTTTATAATCTTTTCCAGTCTTGACTAGTCAATACCCTAAAAAAATAAGTAATATATTTATACTAGTACATATAGATTACATATCAGTATAAAACTTTTTTTGATTCTTTTTTTATAAAAAAAAGAATAAGATGACAAAAAGAGTTTTAGTCATAGTAAGCAGGCTCCCACTCAAAAAACCAGAAAAAATTCTTACCAATAACTATCTCATGCACACTACCATCCAACAAACTAAAAATCAATTTATCCGAATAAACTTCCACTTTAACAAGACTATTCAACGGGAACGTGAAATCCTTTCTTTTACGACCTCCCTTAATATCTTCCCATTCATTATTAGAAACAGTTAAATCCGCAAGAAAAACCACATTGCGTTGACTAAAGAATTCTGCTAAAGCATCCAGTAAACTATCCACTTCCTCATTTTTTTCACGATTTTGGTCCACCATGCACATAGGTGGTTTTAAAGTAATATTATCTGCTCTAATCATCGTTTACCCTCTCTTATTAAAACATCATGCGCATCTTTACTGGTTTGACGAGGTACAATTGGAACACGCTGCATGAATTTCAAAGCTAATCTGCATAAAATGTTCTCAAAGATTTGGTCTGTTAACTTATATTTTTTAGTGATCCTGTAATTGGATAACTTGATTCTTGGAGTTTCTAATTTTTTCACAAAGAATATGAAAGCAAGTATAATGCATTCTTCACTTGCTTGACGGTGCAGGTTCTGGAAATCAGAATTGAAATCATCTATTAAATCTCTTACTAATTGTTTCTGATTTGGAGTTAGCACTAATATCTTTGCTTCCAGTAACAGTTCATCTAGTATTAAGTGTCGGTTTTTCCTTTTGCTTTCAATGTTAATCTTGTTTTTTGTATCATTGCTTCTTTTTTCACCTTTCACATAGGGTTGTTTATATAAATCTAATAAGAAATCAATGTCTCTTTCACTCATAGGGTATCACCTGATTTGTTCTATTTTCCCGTCTGTGTTTACTGTGTATAGTTCGAAGTCATCATTGCATAGGATGTTGTGTGCTGCGCATGCTCTGATTGCGGTTGCTACAATGTATCCTTTTGATGTTATGTAGTCATCTTGATTGGTTGTGTATAGGCTGCCTAATGCAATATCTCTTGGTGCTCCAATAGCATAATATGGGGTTGTGATTTCGAAGATTCCAAGGTTGTATTCTACTTTGAATAACTGGTTTTTATATGCTAGGAGTAGTTCCCATTCCACACCTGTTTGTCCATTATTATAGCTTCGGATGAACTGGTATTCTTGCAGATAGGAATTTAATGAAGGAACAAATTTATCATATAAATATTCTATAAAAGATTCATTGGAATTTTTAAGTGGTACGGTGAATGTTTTAAGTAATTCAAATAAGGTGTATAATCCGCTGAATGCTATTAAGAATTTTTCATGTTTTATTGTATGGGAATTTTCAATGGTCAAATCTTTTATTAGTATTTTTGATGATTCTTCTGAGACTATTGTATCGTCTTCAATTACTCTTTTATCCGCACCTATGATGATATGTTCATCTGTTTTCACGGCCACTATTACTGTCATAGTATCCCCCCCATTAGTCTTTGATGTTTAGTTGAGTTCGTATTTGACTGTTTAATCTGTGCATTGTTTCAATAGCTAATTGGTGGCATGCTTCTTCTTTGAATACTTCATTTGGATAGAATTTAACAAATGGAGCACCTTGGAATATTAGTGTAGGGTAATCTGCTGTTGTAGATAATTCGATTTTCAAGTCTTCGTATATTTGGCGTATTAATTTTTCTCCATCTACATTAAGTGTTACGGTGTCTTTTGTTATTTTTTCTATGTCTATGCATTCTTTTATTTTAACTGAATCAAGGTATACCATTCTATAACTCTCCTATGCATCTTCTTTTAGCTTTTACTCCTAATTTAACATAATCTGTTTCATCAGGGTTTTCTGCTATTACTTCATTAATTATTCTTTCAATTTCTTTCTTGTCCGCACAACGGTAACTGTCCCAGCATGTGCGGACATACCAATGTACTTTTTCATGCAATGTCATCAACTACTTTAAATTGAATATAATAAATTCGTGTGAGATTATCTAAAGTCGGATAGATGTCTAATAGTTCTGATTTTAATTTTTTAACAGATGTGTATCCTTCTCTTTTCGCATCTTCATCATTCACATATTTGAATTGCTTATAACCGGAGTGGGTTATTTGGATAAAGCATTCATTTTCACTTCCTGGGAAGATTGCTTTTACTATTTCACCATCTTTGAATTTTTTATTATGTTTTCTGATGGTCTGTGTTTTTACTCCAGATATGATATCTGCGTAGTATTTTTTGTTGAATTTCAGTAATTCGTACATTGTTTATTGTCTCCTTTTTTCATAGTATTGGCATGCAGCGTCATTGAATTTTATTTTTAATATTGGTACTTCATGTTTTGTTTTTTCTGCTGAGTCTGGTTGTGGTTCAGATTCCTCTGGTTGTGGTGGGAATAGTTCATCTGCTTTATTGCAGTAATGATAAAAATATCCATCATTGGTTGTTTCGCTTCTCATGAAGTGTTTGCATTTTCCACAAATATTAACCATTATTATTCACCTTCTATTTCTTTTAATTTTATAGATAAGTTGTAATGTTTTCCACCTTGATAATTTAAAAAGAATACTCCTCCGATAGTATGCTCTCCATTTTCAAAGGTATTATCAACTAATTCTTTGAAATTATTACTTCTTAATTCTCTTATTTCGTTAAGATGATTTTCATTTACTCCATCGACTCTTAATGCAAAATAATCAATGAATACTTGGGTTAGCATTTCTTTTGCTTCTTTTTCATTCATCATATCTTACCCTCATTTCATCTTCGTATATTTTTTTCAAATGACCGCAGTAGTCAATTGCTTTAACCATGTCTTCTGAAGCATTATGTTTATGCCCCGCTCTTGTAACATATTTGATTATGTTTCCTTTGATGAATCCTATTGTTTCTTCACGTGATAGTAATCCTTTTTTGAATGCTTCCAATGGACTTAATCCATTGCCTGCATAATAGTCCGGTTCAGCTAATCTTTTAGTTGGTTCATTTTTATGTTTTTCTTCAAGTTCTCTAATATTCATTGGTATGTCTTCCATATTATCCGCTCCTTTGCTAATACTTTTTATTAAATCTTGTTGATATTGCTCTAATTCTTTATCAGAAACTCCTAAACTAATAGAACCATCAGGTGATGAATGCATCTCTTTTATTAACTTCTGTTTAAACTGCTCCAATTCATCTCCAACTAATGGTACTGGTATACATCTTCCGTTATAAAAAGACTGCTCAGGCATTTCAAATCCCATTTTTAGATCACTCCTAAATTAATAACATCTTCAGCATTAATCACAGCATATTCCACAATATTTTCATAACTAATGAAAACATGACAATTTTTCTCTTGAGCAATATGCAGCATATCTTTACGGAATTCAATTAACTGCAAATGTTTTAAATAAAAAAGAGTATTGGTATCCTTGTAATCTAATTGTAAACTTAAAACATAATTCTCAATATCGGATAATCCTCCAATAATTTCTTTAATTTCATCTCCAATGCTTGGAGAATCAATACAAGTTTTCACTTCCATTTTTCATTCTCTCCTTTTTCCTTTAATGGACCTCATAACAATACCTGCTGTTTTACTTCCTATCCCTTTTATTTCCTGTAGACTGTTATTATCTAACTCCAGTAAATCTGTTAAAGAGTATAAATCTTTGTTTTCAACGATTAATTCTGCGGTATCATCGCCAATGTGTTTAACCAATGCTAACCAGTTGAAAGCAGGGTTGTCTGTTTTCTGTTTTAATCTTTTTATGACTTTTTTGTTGTCTAAGCATTTTCTTGCTTGTTGTCTCATGAATCGTATTGCTCTTTCTTCAGTTGAACATTCCTTAACAGTTGTAAATGTGTTCAATCGAGCAATAGCTCCGTCATAATTATCCCATCCGAATACATATGCTTCTTCATCGAATCCATCAAGATATTCTTCTTTTTCTTTGTCGCTTGCAACAATTATCACAAAATGATATGAATATTGAGCGGATTGGTCTATCGCTTGGTTAAAGACTCTTCCGGATTCAACGCTTTGGATGAAGTCGTTCATTGTTTTATACTCAAAGGCCACTTGGTTGTTGAAAACATAGTCTCCTACTAATAGTTCTTTGACTTTTACATCGTCTCCTTTGCTTTTGTAATAGTATGCTGCTTCTTGTATTCTTTCATCGTTTTCTCGATGATCTATTTCTATTTGGAATTTCATTGTCTTTGCTCCAGTCATATTCGGATAGGTATTTGCATATGTAATAGTTGTTTATTGCTTTTTGTAGTTGGTTTTGGAATACTTCAAAGGCGAATGCAACGCCAATGAAGATTCCACAAGCTAATACAAATATATAGTTTATTAAAATGGTTAACATAATTAATCTTGCTCCAATCTAGGTGCGAGAAGATATTTTACTCTACCGTCACCTGTTGGTAGTTCGAATGTTACAACAATAGGCATGTCATTTCCTAAACCTATCTTGCATTCTTTACTGAATTTACTGGCCTTGAAAATGTCTTTTAATTTGTCAATGTTGTATACTGATTGTGCAACTTCAAGAATGTTTTCTCCGTGCAAGTATTTTATATCAACATCTCCAAATTCTCCGTCGGATATGATTTTGAGATAGTTTTCATCTATGAGCAGTCGTAGTTTATCGCTGAATATTAACATGTCATTTAATGCGTCTTGCATCATAGTGGAAGGTACTTTTATATTGATGTTATGATTAATATTTGGAGGGACTTGTGTCTCATACTCTGTATCTATTACACGGATTTTAAATCTCCTTGTAGCATCACCTT
>NZ_OMWA01000013.1 GCF_900314615.1 uncultured Methanobrevibacter sp.
TAATACTTTACCAGCTAAAATGTTATTTCTTTGTGCATCTCTACCGACAGACCTGTTAGTACCTTCAGGTAAAATAAAAATTGGTTGTCCTTGTGCCATTAATAATCACCTTTTTTTAATTTATAAATAATTAGATCAGTTTATATAATCAACATGAAAAATAAATTAGTTATAGTGTTGACTAAACCTTTCTACATAATACATGAGTTTAAGGTTATATAAATACTTTATGGTATAAAGTAAATAAAAGTAAGAAAAAGATATCCTGGCAAAAACTGCTAATTTTTGAAAGGCCGAAATATTGAAAAAGCAATCCATTATATTAACATAGACTCAGCAACTACCCAAATAATAAATCATCAAAGTAAATAAATTAAATGTTAATGTAAAAAAATAAGTTAATTATCACAACAGATAGATGGAACTAAAGAAAAAGTAAAATTTTAAAAAAAAAGTAGAAAAAAGAGTTAAAAAACTCCTAAATTAGAAATCCAACCCCAATAAAAGGAATTCTAATTACCTACGTTGTTGTTTTTTCTCTAATCTGAAAGGAGGTGTCCTTTCGATAGTATCATAAGCTTCTTGTTCTTCCTGAAGTTCATTGAAGAAAGTATTGATTTCTTCCAATCTTTTGATTTTATCATTTTTTCTGTTAAGTTCATTTTTAAGATTGAGGAAATCTTCACGAGGAACAGTCTGCTGTTTTAGATATTTGAGCTCATTATCCCTTGAGTTAATATCAGTCTGATACTGAGTTTGAAGAGAAATGAATTCTTCACGAGGAACAGTCTGTTCTTTAAGATACTTAAGCTCATTGTTCTTGTTGGCAAGTTCATTTTCGAATTTGCTTTGAACAGAAATAAATTCTTCACGAGGAACGGTTTTTTCTTTAAGATACTCAATCTGATTATCTTTTGATGCCAATTCATTTTCCAATTTGGTCTGAACGGAAACGAACTCTTCACGAGGAACAGTTTTTTCTTTAAGATACTCAATCTGATTATCTTTTGATGCCAATTCATTTTCCAATTTGGTCTGAACGGAAATAAACTCTTCACGAGGAATAGTCTGCTCTTTTAGATATTCAATCTGATTATCTTTTGAAACCAGTTCATTTTCAAATTTATTTTGAAGATTGACATACTCTTCTTTAGGAACTGTGCTCTCTTTAAGGACATTGATTTGATTATCCAGATTATTGATTTCAGTTTCGAAATGAGACTGGAGATCAGTATAGTCTTTTTTAGGGATAGTATTTTCTTTTAAGTTATTAATCTCATCAGTCATTTCACCAATCTTGGAATCAAACTGGTTTTGTAAATCAATATATTCTTGTTTAGGAATGGTCTGCTCTTTCAAGATGCCTAACTGATCATCTTTTTTAGACAGTTCATCTTCTTTATGAAGAATTTCACTGTTTTTAAGCTCAAGCTCTTTTTCAAGTTCCATAATCTGAGTTTTGGACTCAACATTATTTTCCAGTTTGATGACTTTAATCTTATATTCATCAATGGTTCTGGAAAGAGAATTAATCTGAGCTTCTTTTTCAGCTACACTTTTAAAAGATTCATTTAATCTTTCATTAACGTCAGCTAATTCTTTTTTCTTGTATTCTCTTAACTGTTCAGCGAAATATTCTTTGATTTCATCAAGAGAATTATTTACATAATCAAGCTCATATATTCTGTCCTCCTGATTTTTAATTAAAGAATCTTTTTCTTCAAGTTGTTTTTTCAAGAGGTTAATTTCGTCTTCAGCTTTAAATTTAATTACAGAAACTTCTTTTTCTTTTTCTACAATATCTTTTTCGAGTTCTTTTATCCTTTGAGGAGTAGTATCGTTTGCTTTCTCCACTTCAAGTTTAGTTAAGTCTAATTTTAACTTATTAAGCTCCAATAGGCAAGACCGAATTAAAGATTGTAGTGTATCTTTTTCAGCATCAATTCCTATTTCCATTCTATCCCTTAGTTTAAATTTTATCCCAATATCGATTTCAAATTAGTGTATATTAATGAATTTGAAAATTCCGATATTTCATACAATATAATTCCTTGCTATAAAATATTTATTTTATACTATTTAAATTAAACCCTTACAATAACTTAAAATTGAAAATAAAAACAATTAGAAAAATAATAGAAAAAACAAAAAATATTAAAAAAAATAGAAAAAATAAATTGATAAAATTAGAGTATTTTATCATTAATTAACTCAGCATTCAATATTGATGCACCAGCTGCACCACGAATAGTATTATGTCCAACAAGAACATATTTAAAACTATTATCAAATACTGCATCTTTTCTTAATCTACCAACAGTTACAGCCATACCATTGCCGGCATTTCTGTCCATTCTTGGTTGCGGTCTGTTTTCTTCTTCTTTGACAACAACAGGATTTTCCGGAGCGGAGAATAAATTAAGTTCTTGTGGCAATGCTTTGAAGTTTGCCATTTTACTTTTTACATCAGCAATGTCAAAGTCATCTTCCAACTCAATGAATACCGCTTCAGTATGACCATCAATAACAGGCACCCTATGACAAGATGCACTTAATTTGAAATCTGCATTGATTACATCCTTACCATCATAAGAACCCAACAGATAGAGGGATTCGCTTTCCATTTTTTCTTCTTCCCCACCAATGAAAGGAACGAGATTATCGACAATAGCCATTGATGGAACCCCATTATAACCTGCACCAGATACAGCCTGCATGGTTGATACCCTAACAGCTTTAACGTTGAAATTATCAACAATAGGTTTTAGGGATAATGCTAAAGCAATAGTGGAACAGTTTGGATTGGTAACAATGAATCCGTCCCAGTCATTTTCCTTTTGCTGAGCATCTATCATGTCTAAGCATTCAGGATTGACTTCAGGAATTACTAATGGAATATTTTTCTTCATCCTGTGTGCACTTGCATTACTTGCAACAACATAGTCTTTTGCAAAATCCTTTTCAACTTTTGCTGCAAATTCAGTTGGCAAAGATGAAAATACAATATCCACATCATTATCCATTTGAGCAGGATCAGTTTCAACAACTTTAATGTCTTTAACAGAATCAGGCATTTCATTATCTAAATACCATGTAGTAGCATCCTCATATCTTTTACCTGCAGAACGTGAAGATGCAGCTAAAGCTGTTACTTCAAAATCAGGGTGATTTTCCAATAATTGAATAAATCTTTGGCCAACCATCCCGGTTGCACCCAATACACCAACATTAACCATATTTTCACCTAGTCTAAACCTAAAACATCATTCATGCTGCTGATAATTCCTTTTTCAGCTTCAGGAATGTATCTGATAGCTCTTATTACACCGGCAATGAATACTTCTCTTGTATGAGCCTGATGTTTAACTTCAATTCTTTCACCTTCACCGACAAACATTACAGTGTGGTCTCCTACAATGTCTCCACCACGGATTGCATGAACACCGATTTCTTCTGGAGTTCTTTTGCCGACAAGACCTTTTCTACCAAATACTCCAACTTCTTCAGTGTCACGTCCAAGCTCTTCAGCTATAACTTCAAATGCGGTCATAGCTGTTCCTGATGGAGCATCCTGTTTTTGATTGTGGTGTGCTTCTATAATTTCAATGTCATAATCATATAAAAGTGGTGCCAGTTTCTTTAATGTATTGAAAAATACGTTAACTCCAATGGACATGTTTGTTGAAATTACAGCAGGAACATTGTTCTTTTTGATGTTTTCAGCATTATTCTGCATTTGCTCATCTGTAAAACCAGTTGTTCCAACAACAACACCAACTCCACATGCGGAAGCTGTTTCGATTGCTTTTTCAGCTGCAGGAGCAATAGTGAAGTCAACCAATACATCAGCGCCTGAAGATTTTAATGCTTCTTCAAGATTTTCAGCTCCAACTATTTCAACGCCAAGTTCATCAATACCTGCCTGAATACCTATATCTTTACCTGCAAGAGGAGAGTTTGGTATTTCAATAGCTGCAACTACTTCCATGTCTTCTTGTTCAGTTATTTTTCTTACAATACCGGAGCCCATTCTACCTGCAGCTCCAGTAACTGCTACTTTAATCATAATAATACCTGCTTAAATTAAATCTGATTCTTTTAATGCTTTTTTAAGAATTTCTAAATTATCTTCTTTCATTTCACATAACGGCTGTCTGAAAGGTCCTGCAGGAAGTCCCATCAAATTCATTGCAGTTTTGACAGGAACAGGATTGCTTTCAATGAAAAGAGCCCTTATTAAATCCACCATTTCATAGTGAAGTTCCATTGCTCTTGTATAATCATCATTCAGGATACTGTTGACCATCAGCACCATTCTTCTGGCATCAATATTTGCAGACGCACTGATAACACCTGTTGCACCCACTGCCATGAGAGGCAATGTGAGGGAATCTTCACCTGAAAGAATGTTAAAGTCATCTTCAAGTCCTTCACGGGAAAGTGCTCTGTAGATATCTGAAACTTTATCCACACTACCGCTTGCTTCTTTAATAGCTTCAATACCCTCAACTTTAGCCAGTTCCACTGCAGTTTCTACAGCAATGTCACTTCCAGTACGTGACGGAACATTATATGCGATGATTGGAATGTCACAAGCCGCCGCAATAGTGGAGTAATGGTCTACAAGTGCATGCTGCTGCGGTTTGTTATAGTATGGAGTAATTAACAATGCCCCGTCTGCACCTGCATCAGCTGCAAACTTTGTTAATGACAATGCTTCTGATGTAGCATTACTTCCAGTTCCGGCAATTGCCTCAACTCTTCCGTCAACCTCATCAACCAGAATTTCAATAACTTTCTGATGTTCTTCATGGTTAAGTGTAGCTGATTCACCAGTAGTTCCTGCACCAACCAGACCGTCGACACCCTGATCAATCAGATAGTTGATGTTTGATCTAAAACCTTCTTCGTCAATTTGTTTATTTTCATCGAAAGGAGTTACCATTGCAACATATGTTCCTTCAAATTTCATCCTAAAACCTCGTTAACAAGTTTGTATGCTCTTTCACCATCGTTCCAATCAACAAACAATACTACTGCAGTTTGAGAGGAAGTGATTTCAACAATATTAATATGATTTTTCCTGAGCGGTTCTGTAATATTAGAAATAATACCAGGGGTTTCAATAATGTCCGGACTGACTAAAGTAATCATAGCAGTATCTCTTCCAAGTGAAAGAGAACTTAAGACATCATCTTCAACAACAAGATTGTGTAAAATATGATAAGCCTGCTCTGAATCTTTTTTACTTACAAAAGATGTGATTGAATTCTGACCTGCTGAAATTCCAAAAATATTTATTCCGCTATTAGCAAGACATGTTGTAATCTCTGCTAAAAGTCCCACTTTTCTAAGCATAGCCTCACCTACGAGAACTATGAGTGAAATAGGTTCATGATAAAGTGATACGGATTTTAAAATATCTCCTTCAAAAGGTCCTGTAATACGAGTACCTTTCGCATTCAAATCACCTTCATCAAAATTGATAATCTTTGCACTTATTAATGGATCTTTATATTTTAATGCATGAGGATGCAATACTTGCGCACCATGAGTTGCCAAGTCCCTCATTTCTTCTACGCTGATTTCTTCAAGAAGTTCAGCTTCTTCAATTTTATTTGGGTCTGTTGACATTACTCCGTCTACATCAGTGACAATTACAACTTCATTTGCATTCAAGCAGTGGCCGATTAAAAATGCTGAAATGTCACTTCCACCTCTTCCGAGGGTGGTGATTTCACCGCTAGGCCCTTTGCCTAAAAATCCACAAATGACAGGAATAATACCTTGATTGATAAGATTTTCAATACCTACTATTTTTTTATTTGTGGTACCGAAATCTATTTTAGCTTCAAGAGAATTGGAATCTGTCATTATTGGCCATAATTCATTATAAGGATCAATAAATTCAGACTTTACGCCTAAAGATTCAATAGTTGCAGAAAATACCCTAGCACTAGTTAATTCACCCATAGCCATAATTTCTGCCTTCTGTCTGTCAGTCAGACCTTCACCGATTGCTTCATTGGAAAGACCAATTAAATCATCAGTTGTCTTATTTACTGCAGAAACAACAACTACAACGTGATTACCTTTCATATACTCATTTACTACGGACTGAGCCGCTTTTTTAATTCTGGAACCGTTACCTACCGAAGTTCCTCCGAATTTTGCTACTATTAAATCCATTAAATTCACCTATTTCTTATAGATATTTCATTTTATATTTTTGACATTACAAAAATATTCATATATATTTTTATATAACCATATTAATAAACTTTTAATTAAAATTTTATTGAAAATTTAACAGTATTATGAGATTTAAAATTAAAAAAATTATACAAAATTCAAAAAAAATAGTTGAATAAAATAAAAAGTATTAAAAAAAGTGGTAAAAAAAATATGAAAAAAGCTTAGTCTCTGGTTTGTTCTAACCTTACAAGCCTTGTAACATATCCTGCGATTTTATTTCTTAAATGTTTAGTACTTACAGTAGAGTATTCCTGTACTAATTTTTTGTTTTCTTCAAAATCAGTAGTAAAAACTCCTTTGTGAGTTTCGATAAGTTCTTTTGCTAAACGTTTAACAAATGAAGTTCTAATATTGCCCATTAACATTCCTCCCTTAAAATTTTTTCCTGCTCATTTTTATTTAAAATAGTTAGCATGTCTACTATTTGATCGATTATTTCAACATCTAAATCAAATTCTTCACAAAGTTCATCAATTTTTTCATGAATTGCATCTTCCCTGCTTTTATCATATATTGGCATCCCAAGATAATTCTTGGAAAGTGCAATATCCTTTGCAATAGATGTCCTTTGAGAAATTAAACTAAATAACTCATTATCTATTTCATCAATGCGATTTCGTGACTTTTTGAGAAGGTTTTCTGCTTCTTCTTTACTTTTAAAAGATTTAATTTCGTATTCGCTTTTCAAAAAATCACCAAATTGATAATAATGATAATAATATAATTTATTATAATCCTACTATATAAACTATATGTTTAAATTTGAAAAATCTCTGAAAATTTTGTAAAATTACAATAATTGACAACCATCATTATCAACAAAAGTCTCTATGACTCTGCCGTCGTATTTCTCCCATGTGCTTTTAACATCATCAATTGAATCCTGTCTGACAACAGCTACAAAAGAAGAACCTGTACCAGACAGTCCGGATGCAATAGCTCCGGCTTCAAGAGCATCAATAGCAATTGAAGAGTTAAAACCCAATGTTGCAGAATAGATTAAACCGTTCAGATTCAAAGCCTTGAAATAATCCTTTTGTTTTGCAAAACCGAAAGCGGTTTCAACTAATGGCGCCAGCAGTTTCATCCTTTCAGGATTTGAATCTCCGGATTTTGAATAGAAATTCGGCATGTAAACCAGAATAGGCGATTCTGACATTTTTTCCCTGATGATAAATTCCCTATTTTTATTGTCTGTAACGACGACTCCGCCAAAATATGAAGCTGTTGCATCATCAAATGAACCTGTAATTGTAACGCCAGCATCAAGGGATGCGTCAATTGCCATATTGATAATTTCCAAATCATCTAAAGGTTTCAAATCAAATTCTTCACTGACAATAGCAGATATTACTTTAACGATTGCATTTGAAGAAGCACTGCTGCTTGAAAGACCTGATGCCATAGGAAGAGTTGATTTGGTTTTCAAATCTATACCGAATTCTTCATCATTAATGTTATAGTGGTCAAAAACCTTTTTTACGCACAACTCCATAAGAGTATTGTCTGCACCGACATCATTTGAACAAGTTATTGAGTTACTGGTTGATTTGGCTTCACACACAATATCCAATCCGATACCGAATGCTGAACCGAAACCTGTTGCTATTGCATTGATAATTGTTGCTGAACCTGGAGACCTTACTGTTTTTTTCATTATTTAACCTCATCATAAGGAATATCTATTTCGGAAAATTTCAAAGACCTGTTTCTTGCATTAGATGCTAGATTCAATCTGAATTCATCATCATTCACTACTTTATCAATTGCACCTGCAATGGATGATACCTTATTCGGATTGACAAGAAGTCCTACATCTTTGGTGATAATTTCAGTTATTCCACCAACGTTACTGCCGATAACGGGTTTGCCGCAGGCTAAAGCTTCAATTAAAACCAGACCGAAACTTTCAGAAAATGAAGGTAAAACTAAAACGTCACAGCTTGGAATAATGTTTTCCACATCATCCCTTGAGCCTGTAAAGATTACATCACGGATATTTTCATCCTCAACTTTCTTTTTAAGTTTTTTAAATAGCGGTCCGTTACCTACTATGACAAGATAATAATCGCTGTTTGCAATTTTTTTAGCTTCAATCAGGGATTCGACATTTTTCCTTTTAATGATATTTCCAACAAACATTACAACCGGCTTATCATCAAGGCCAAGTTCATTTCTAAATGACATGTTTACCTCGGATGAGAACTTGTCAATGTCGACAGAGTTCCAGGACAGTCTGGTTTTCTGGGAAATTCCGGCAACTCCTGTAGCGATAACTTCATGTCTTAAGGCATTGCTTACTGCAAGAACGCAATCTGCACGTTTCAATACATTTTTTATGGTTGAACGCATTAATGCCTGTTTTTTATAAACTTCAAACATGTCTGATCCGTGTGCGGTAACATAAGTTTTTATTCCATGAGCATTACCTACTTCAACAGCGGCAGCTCCTGCAGGAAAGAGATAATGGCCATGAATGATATCAATCTTTTCTTTTTTCAAAAGATTTTCCAATGCCTTTTTTGCATTCTTTTTAAACATCAATCCTCTAACGCCAGGAATATTGAGTCCTTTTGTTCCGATTACATGAATTCCATCAATATCCTTAATGTCTTTGTGAGGATATGTGATTACATAAACCTCATGACCCTGCCTGACCAGCTCTTTTGATAAAGTATGAATATGAACACCTACACCTCCCACATGAGGCGGAAATTGACCTACCATAGCTATTTTCATAAAAAATTAACTCCATAACTTATATTAATATATAATTAAGTTATTGTTTAAATAATTAAGTTAACTGTGTTAAAAACTAAAATCATTTATTCAAAAAAAAGTATGGAAAGATTATTTCCCATAGGATTCCATGTTATTATTTAAATAATTTCCTTCCATATCAACCAGAATCACATTCAAATCCAAATCAAAACGCTGCAGGCATCTTTCATGGATTGCAGAAGCAATGCTGTTTGAAACTTCAACTGAAAGATTAATTTCATTTAGAATATCCATCATGTCATCGGTTGTTTTTGATTCAAATAATTTTTGAAGAGAATCCCTGCCGGCTCCGCAGAGTGCGGCATGAGTAACCATTATTTCACGTCTTCCGTCGGCAACTGCATGTTTGGTGTCAAATATTCCTCCTGCAACTTTAATAAGCTTGCCCATGTGTCCGAAGTAAGTGAATTTCTTAATGCCTCTTTTTCGAGCTTCTTCAAACATGAAACCGACAAAATTACCTGTCTGGATAATCTGTTCTTTTGAAACGTTCAGCTGTTTTAAGGCAAGTTTTTCACCGATATTTCCCGGAACAAAAACCAAATCGTCAATGTGTGAGGCAATTGCAACATCTATTTGAGTTACAATGGAGTTTTTATAGGCATCACTGGACATTGACCTTGCAATACCGGTTGTTCCCAAAACAGATATTCCACCTACAATACCGAGCTTCGGATTCATAGTTTTGCGGGCAATTTCCACCCCTTCAGGAATGGAAATAGTGACTTTAGCCATTTTTCCTTCAGGAATCTTTTCTTCCAGATTTTTGACAATCATGCGTCGTGGAACAGGATTTATTGCATAATCACCGACAGGTATCTGAAGGCCGGGTTTTGTGACTTTACCGACACCGACACCACCTGTGATAATAACCTTGGAGTCTTCATCGGATTTATCCAATAGTTCGACTGTTGCAGTTATTTCCAGATTAACTGTAACGTCAGGATCATTATACGGATTTTTATGAGCGCTGGCCTGTGCCTTAAAAGAAGATAATTTTTTGCACTCATCAATTATAATATCCAAGGTCTTTTTAGGAGTTTCCACATTAACGCAGGCAATATCCGGTGAATCAATGATTGCATCCAGAGCTGCAAGAGAACATGCTGTTGCAATGGTTCCTGTTGTAACTCCAATATAATTGTCGTCAGTCATTTTAACTAAAAAAAGAATAAAAAAAAGAGAGAATCTATAATTTAGATTCTAATGCTGCAATAAGTTCGTTTTCGGTAGGTGCGCCAACAAATTCCACATTACCATCAATAACAATTGTAGGTACAGCCATAATCTGATAATTGATTGCTCTTTCTCTGTTTTCATTACTTTCATCTATTTTTAATACTTCAACATCGATAGAGTCGCCTAATTTATCTTTAGCTACTTGAGCAGCATCAATTGCTGCTGGACAATGAGGACATGAGTTGGTTGAAAATACTTCTACTTTAATTGCCATTGTATTAATCTCCTATATTTTGATTTAAAATTATTTTATAATTTGTTATATATAATTGTTACCCACATTACTAATCAAACGCTCTCTGGAAATATTTATTATATATTAGAAAAATAAAATTTAAATGATTAAAATGGAAACTTTACCAAAAGAAATTAAAACAATAATAAACAGCACATATCCATACATTAAGGACTTTAATCCTGCGCAGAAAGCTGTAATTAAATCTGGATATCTGGATGATACATCAAACTATATCATCTGCATACCTACAGCCAGTGGGAAAACAGTACTGGGAGTTTTGCCTGCCTTAAAAACAATACTCAACGGAGGCAAAGCCATCTATGCCGCACCTCTTCTTTCAATTCAAAATGAAAAGGTGAAAGAGTTTAAGGCATTTGAAGAACACGGAATCAGTGTGGGCAAACACCCGTCCAGTGCAGACCTGTCAGTTATGGTTTTTGAATCATTCGATGCACTTACACGCTTTTCATGGGACAATCTGCGTGACGTGGACACATTAATCATTGATGAATTTCACATGATCGGGGAATATTCAAGAGGTCCGACTCTTGAAGCGGCCATTACAAGAGCTAAAATCATCAATCCTTCAATGAGAATAATTGCACTGTCTGCAACTCTCAGAAACATCGAGGAGATTGAAGGATGGCTTGAAGGAAGGTGTGTGGAGCATGATTATCGTCCGGTGCCGTTAAATAAAGAAGTGCTGGATGCTGAAATGTTCAATACAAAAAATAAAAATGACGTTATCGTTAAAGTAATTGAAAAGGCAATGAAAGATAAATCACAGGCTCTTGCATTTGTATCCACCAGACGATTTACAGAAAGTCTGGCCACATACGTTTCCGGAAAAATCAAAAAGAAAATCAATGCGGAACAGAAGAAAAGATTCAAGGAAGTTGCCGAGAAACTGCTTGAAGTTCCAAAAAAGAAAGGATCTCTTCCAACAACAACCTGCGTCAAGCTGGCGGAAGCCGCTGAAAAAGGTGTTGCATTCCACCATGCAGGCCTCTTCAATGAGCAAAAAGAGATTATTGAAGATGAATTCAGAAAAGGAAATATTCTAATGATTACTGCAACTCCAAGTTTAATGTATGGAGTTAATTTACCTTCAAAAACCGTAGTTATCAGAGACCATACCCGCTGGACAAGCAACGGACCGCAGCCTATTCCTGTTTTTGATTACGAACAGATGTCCGGAAGAGCAGGAAGACCACAATATGATGATGTGGGATACTCCTATCTTATCGCAAAGACAATGGATGAAGCACAGAACCTTCAGGAGTATTATGTTGAAGGAGAAATAGAGCTGACCAATTCAAAACTTATTGACAATAAGGATGCTGTTTACAGACAAATCATTGCGCAGATTGCATCTACATTATCCAAAGACCTAGAAGACCTGACAGATTTCTTCTCAAAAACATTATACGGATATCAGATGAGCAACAATCCATCAATGTCACTATTTGCTACAGACAGCCTCAGATTTGAACTTGAAAGCGCATTGGAATTTTTACTGCACAATGGAATTATCAGAGCTACACCGGAAGGTCTTAAAACAACCGATTTCGGAAATCTCATTGCAAGATCAAATTATTCCGTTGAAACAGCAGTAAAGATTAAGGAATACATATCAACAATAGATGAAATCAATGTTGAGGAATTCATTTATGCATTGTCTGAAACTCCTGACCTGCCGTTGATCTCATTTAAAGGAAGAAAATCAAAAGATCCTGTTCGGGAAAAACTATCTGAAGTTGGCCTGTTTGCCGTAGATATCGGAAATCCTGAAGCGACAACCGTTTCTCTTATAGAATGGGTCAATGAAAGAAATGAATACGAAATTGAAAACAGATATAATGTTTATTCAGCATCAACAAGACGTTCAGCTTATGAAGCATCAAGACTTGTCAGATTTGCCAAAAATACTTCAGAGGTACTGGGAAATTATTCCAATCTCAAGGACTTTGATATATTGTCTGCAAGACTTTATTACGGTGTTAAAGATGACATTATACCATTAGTCGTAGGAGTTAAAAGATTAGGTAGAAAAAGAGCTAGAAATATCGTTAAAATTTTCGGCAATGATTTAAGTGGAGTTTCTGAAAAAGAGCTTCAACAAATTGAAGGAATAGGTCCTAAACTTGCTGAAAAAATTAGATTGTTTGTGGAAAATTAAAAAAAATGAAGGTAGGATTAACCTCCTCCTTCAGCAACACTAGAATCCATTTGCATGTTTTCTAATCTAGATGCTTTTTCTTTTAATGCTTCAACATCTATTTCATCGTCACCATCATCAGAAGACCTTTTCTTCAGGTCTTTCTCATCAAGCAATTCGAGTAGATTTGAACGATACCACAATCCGGATTTGTCGACTTTTACCCAATCGACACCATCTTTGGTTTTGATATCCAAGACTTTGCCTATTGTGCCTGTATCGACATATCGGACATGTGAATCAAGAGTAATCTCTTTATCTCTTGCATCAAAAGTCATAAAAATTACCTGTCTATTCTTCGTCGTCTTCAACTTCAATAGTAGCTTCTACAGTTTCTTCTTCGGTTTCTTGAGGAATTTCTTTGTTTAAGATAACGTATGCACCGATTGTTGCTACATCTTCGAATTTGATTTCGATTTCATCTTTGGAGAAGATATTTTTTTGTAAAGTTAAAGTGATTGTTTCGATAGCACCGGTTGCAGGGTCAAAATCGATGTCACCAATTTTTCCAACTTCGTATGCGTTTTTATCTAAAACAGTAGAACCTAAAAATTCTCTAATTTTCATTATTTCACCTTTTAAATTTTAATATTATATTATATTATAAATCATTAACTATTTAAATAATACTCATATATAACATTAACTATTAAATAATTGGTGAAGAAAATGGAAGAAGCATGTCGAATCATTATTGAAAATATTTTAAGCGGAAAAATATCCAGTCGACGTGAACTTGAAGTTGAAAAAAGACAGCTTTGCCGTGATTTAAAACTGTCAAAATTCATGAGCAATGCAGATATCCTAAGATATGCAAAGCCTGAAGAAAAAGAACTTGTTTCAGGAATTTTAAAGAAAAAACCTACAAGGACAATGTCTGGAGTAGCGATTGTTGCCGTAATGTGCCATCCCCACAAATGTCCTCATGGAAGATGCATGTACTGCCCTGAAAGTGATATAGCACCACCAAGCTATACAGGTGAGGAACCTGCAGCGCTCAGGGGAAGAATGTATGAATTTCATCCGTATGTTCAATGTTTTAACAGATTAAAGCAGTTAAAACAAATCGGCCATCCTATCGACAAAGTTGAACTTATCATCATGGGAGGGACATTCCCTTCAAGAGATCTCTGCTATCAGGAATGGTTCACTTCACAATGCCTGAAGGCAATGACTGATTTCGGACTGATAATGGAAAACAAACCTGATAATTTTGAATATAATCTTGATAAAGATGAAATCAGAGGTTTTGAACAAGGCGTTTTAAAGACATATCCTCCAAGTGATTATGTACTTATAAGTGATGTTCAAAAGGCAAATGAAAGCTCCAAGGTGAGATGTGTGGGAATGACATTTGAAACACGTCCCAATTACTGTAAAACAGAACATATCAACAGAATGCTTGATTTTGGAGTGACAAGGGTTGAACTTGGAGTTCAGACATTATCCGATGATTTGTACAAAAGAATTAAACGTGGACACAAAATTGCAGATGTCATTGAAGCAAACCAGCTTTTAAGGGATTCCGCCATAAAAGTGGCCATGCACATGATGCCCGGGCTCTTTGTAGATGAAAAAGAAGATTTGAAAATGTTTAAAAAACTTTTCTCAGACGATAACTTCAAACCGGACATGCTTAAAATCTATCCGTGTCTTGTTACACAGGGAAGCGAACTGTATGATTTGTGGGAAGCCGGAAAATATACCCCGTATCGTGACGAGGATGCTGTTGAGCTGATTGTCAAAGTCAAAGCGATCCTTCCGAAATGGGTGAGAACCATGAGAATCCAGAGGGATATCCCTTCAACGCTGATTGTGGATGGAGTTAAAAAATCCAACCTGGGAGAGCTTGTCTACAATAAGCTGGAAGAAAATCACATTAACTGCCAGTGCATCAGATGTCGTGAAATAGGTCATAAAAAGACTTCACAGGAATATAAATTAGATGATTTCAGATTATTCAATGAGAAATACAGCGCATGTAACGGTGAGGAAAACTTCCTGTCAATCGAAGACGTTAATGAAGAAAGTATTGCCGGATTTTTAAGATTGCGTTTTCCTTCAAAAGATCATTTCCGTCCGGAAATTACTGATAAAACTTCACTTGTACGGGAACTGCATGTTTATGGAAACATGATAAAAATAGGTGATAAAAATCCTAAAATCGGCCAGCATACCGGATTTGGTGAAAAACTGCTTAAGGAAGCTGAAGGACTATCCGTTGACAAAGGATATGACCAGGTTGCAATCATAAGCGGAATAGGTTCCAGAAATTATTATCGCAAGTTCGGATATGAAAAGGTCGGACCTTACATGATTAAAAAAATAGCATAACTTTAAATAGTTTATTCGTATATATACTAACTAATTGAGAGAGTGGTAATATGGTAATATATAATATAAAAAATTCAAAAGAATTGGCTAGTTACATTAACTACACCAATTTAAACAACATGATAACTGAAAAAGAAATGACTGAATTTCTTGAAAAAGCAAAGGAATTGAATTTCAATTCTGTAGTTATCGCTCCAACATATGTTCCATTAGCAAAAGAGATTCTAAAAGATACCGACATTAAAGTTGGAAGTGTAGTCGGATTTCCTTTAGGCTTTGAAAATACAGAAAGCAAAGTTTGTGATGCAAAATCATTAATCGATGCAGGAGCAGACGAAATAGAAGTAGTCTTAAATTTAAGCTACCTTAAAGATGAAAAATACGATTTGCTTGAAAAGGAACTTGCAGCAATAAGAGAAGCTGTTGGAGACAAAATATTAAAAGTAATCATCGAAACCAAAGCACTTGAAGACTATCAAAAAGCAAATGCTGCAAAATTAGCGGAAAACTGCAATGCAGACTATGTTAAAACCGCAACAGGATTTGTATCACCAAACCACATTTATGAAAACGTCAATGACATCAACATTTTCCTAAAACATGCTCCAAAAATCAAAATTGAAATATACGGCGGAGTAAATGAATATAAATTTGCAAACCAGATTTTAACCGCAGGAGCAGATAAAATAGGAAGCGACATGGGTTATGAAATTGTTAAAAGATACAAAGACTTAAGAGAAAACACCCAAGTAACACCAAAACCGATTACATTAACCAAAAAAGATTAGATGGATCTTCCATTTAATCCAAATTTATTTTTAAAAAAAACACCACATTAACACAAAATAATTTTTTAAAAAAAATAGATACTCTTTTTGAAAAAATAACAATAAAAATAGTAAAAAGGGATGCCATGTGCCGGACTTGAACCAGCGACATCTAGATCTTCAGTCTAGCGTTCTCCCATCTGAACTAACATGGCATATGGACCGAACGAGATTCGAACTCGTGATCTCCTCCACGTCAAAGAGGAATCATACCCCTAGACCACCGGTCCTATACAACATTATAATATATGCAGAAAGTAGTATATAAACTTTACTCCACATCATATAGAACAAGTGAGGGCAATGAGAAAAATTTTAAAAATAAAAAAAATTGACCACCAAAGAAATGGCCAATAGATTTTATTTAAAAGCTTTTTTTAAAAATAACGAACTAACAAATCTATTTGATTGCTAATTTGATATCTTCAGCTTTTACGGTTTTTCTACCAGCGTGGCGTGCGAAATTAACAGCTTTTTGTGCGATTTCGTCACCTTTTTCTTCTAATGCTTCAGCTAATGCAATTTTAGCGTCGTCACTAATTCTTTGTGCGCCAGCATTTTTTAAGATACGACCGACTGGTGCGATTGGTAATTCACTCATTATTTCACCTCCAATTAAAAGATAGTATAAAATGATATATAAAGGTATCGGTAAAAATGAATAAAAATCGCTTATATTATAGCATATCAACTAATCATATATGCTTTTGTAATCCAATAAAAAATAGTAACATTATATAAAATTAAAGGTTAAAAATTAGCTGAAAATATGAAAATAAGAAAAAATATATAATAAAAAATTAATCTTTCAATAACTCGCTTAAAAGATAAGTTGCTGTTGCATCAGTTATTTTGACATCAACAAAAGATCCTAACTCAACATCATCAACAATTACAGGAATATATGAATCAGTTTTAGCTATAAATCCGCCTTTTGAACCTTTTTCAACAACAAGAACATTTTGAGTTGTTCCAACTAAATGTTCATTTTCTTCAGCAGTTATTTCAGATTTGATTTCAGATAAAAATTTTGATCTTTTCTTCATGACATCCCTAGGAATTTCTTCAAGGGAAGATGAAATTGCACCTTTCCGGTGCTGGTATTTTGACAGATGTATCAGACTTGGCTTGATTTCTTCAAGCAGTTTGACTGTCATGTCAAAGTCCTCATCAGTTTCGGTCGGATAGCCTACAATAATATCTACAGCAAGAGTAATATCCGGAATTTCCTTTTTGAATTTTGATAAAATATCTCTGTACTGGTCAATTGTATGGCCTCTCCTCATATCTGATAAAACCTTGTCACTTCCAGTTTGCACAGGTAAATGAATGAAATTATATACCTTCGGATGTTTAACTGCATCGATTATTTCATCAACATCGTTTAAAATGTTTTTAGGGTGCATCATTCCAACACGTACACGGAAATCTCCTTCTAAATTGGCCACTTCTTTGATTAAATCAGATAGTTTTTCACCGCTGTCCCAGCCGAATGCTGCAGTATCCTGTGCAGTAAGCTGAATTTCACATGCTCCGTTTTCAATAGCCTGACGAGCTTCCTCAACAATATCTGCAATCGGATAGCTGTTCAATGGCCCACGTGCAAAACGAGTACAGCAGAATGTACATGCACCTAAACAGCCTTCACAGATTTGAATAATGTGAATCAGACTGTCATCAGATGATTTAGGAACACCGACTTTGCTTTCCTTTGAAAAACCGGATGCCCTCATAATTTCACCGCAGTAACTTGCACTGACAACTTCAGCAGCCTTGTTGAGCTGATGAGGTCCAATCCAGGAACAGTTCGGACCAATCTTTTCCAGTTTTTCCGGATCTATTTCTACCATACATCCGCCGACAATAATCTTTTTGTCGGGAAATTCCTCCTGGAGCTTTTGGATTTTGTATACCACTTTATTTTCAGTCGGCAATTTTACATAGCAGGTATTTATAATAATTACATCGGCTTCCTCGATACTGTCAACCATATCGATTTCATTTTCCTCTAAAACCCCTGCAATGATTTGTGAATCAGCCTGATTGAATGTGCATCCGTAAGTTTCAATATATACTTTCATGGTCTTTCCTTTTGTGTTTTTTGAATATGTCTTTAGTTAAATCGTAGTCATAGTTATTGAACTTTACAGGTTTGGAATAAACCCTTTTAATTACGTTTGCTTTTGCAAATCCGGAAGTCAGCTTTCTTTCCTGAGTCTTGATAACGTGAACTTTAACAATGTGCTTGTCGATTTTGACAATATCTCCCGGAGCTATTTCAAAATCCCTTTCAAGATCCACTTTATATGAGTCAACTTCACCATGCAAATCCACTGAAAAACCTATACGTGCAGGAATTTCAATTGAAGATGCCCAGATGGTATCTACCTCTTCAAGATTTGCCCTTTCAACACGCTTATCCTTAATTTCAATGCTTGTCACTTCAACCTGACCTAATTCAGAAAGCAGTACATCGCCTGTTTCAAGCTCATCGCTTGGTGAAAGGTCAATTGTAGTTTTGTGAGATTTGTCCTGCTCTGAAATAATCAGTCTGTAAGGTCTAGGTTTTTTATAGGAAACGATATCCTTAAAAACATGACCGCAATCTTCACATTTCAATAAATACTCTTCTGTAACCTTTTTCTTTGATGATTTCTGTTTCGAGTTTAAAATTTCTATTTCATCACTACCGCAAATCGGACAATCCATTTCAATACCTCAATTATTTGTCGTTCAAGTAATGGTTTACTAAACCACCATCTTCCAAAATGTTCAACATGAATTCTTTAAATGGCTCGAAAGTAGTGGATTCGCCATTTGTTTCATTTACCAAAGTTCCTTTTGACAAATCAATACTTATAACGTCACCGTCTTCAGCCTTAATATCAGATACGATAACAGGCAATCCTATATTGATTGCATTTCTATAGAAAATCCTTGCAAAGGACTTGGCTATAATTGCATCTACTCCAGCAGTCTTAATAGCTACAGGAGCCTGTTCTCTTGATGAACCGCAGCCGAAATTCTCATCAGCTACAATGATATCACCTTTTTTTACGTTTTTTGTAAAGTCAGGACGTTCACCTTCAAGAACATGGTCTGCCAAATCCTGAGGATTGAATGTTCTTAAATATCTTCCGGGAATAATGACATCAGTATCTATATTCTCCCCGAAAGTCCATGTTTTTCCTTTAATAATATCCATTAATATCACTGTAAATTGAATTGATTAAAAAAACGAAGTGTCGGGAATTTGATTCCCCACACACAAAATTAAGTTAGGTGATTTGATTTGTTTTAAGTTATTTCTTTTGTTTTAAAGGTTTTGCGAATTTCTGTTCTACACTTTCACGGTACATTGAGTTCATTGTACAGAACGGAATGATTCTGCCGTCAGGTGTTGCATAATGAATAACACATTTTTTAACCCTGTCTTCGTCAAAGTTGAACGGATCCATGAAGTGCATACATGAAATAAGCATTGCATCTTTAGAGAAGTCTCCTAAAGCGGAGTAATCCCTTTTTGCAAAAACGTTGAGTAAAATTTTAACAATATCGAGATTTTTAGGGGTTCTGCTGGTGTGAACCATTTTAGTAAGATTTTTTGTAATACCTGCAAGTACCCTTTTACGGGACCCGAATTTGCCCTCTTTAAGTTTTTCATTATATTCTTTTAACTTTTCAAACAAATCATCGACATCAATAAAGTCAGTAATCGGAATCAGTTTGTCTTTTCCAGACCCTTCAGTTTTGTCCCTGAATACATATGTAGCAATTCCACAGTGCTGGTGGCAGTTTAAAGTAACTTTAGCTGAATCTTCACCGTCAAGCAATGAAATAAACTCTGCAATCGGTTCAACACTTGATGGAGGATAGAACGCACTGGTTGGAACCTCACCGTCAGTTTCATCTTCAATAATCTTAACAAAGTCAGGAATGGTTATCCTTTGCTCCTCTACATGGTCAGCAGGTGTTCTTCCTGCAAATGAAACAGGCTGGAAGTTGACTCCGTAAATGTTTTCATTGTGGTCAAAGGCAAATTTGATAATTTCGCCGACCTGATGGTCATTGATTCCTTTAACTAATGTAGGAACAAGTACAACACCTAATCCGACTTTTCTACAGTTTTCGATAGCCTGGATTTTATCCTCAAGCAAGTCCCTTCCTCTGTTGTAAATGTAAGGTTCTGGAGTTACACCATCAAAAGCAAGATAAACAGTATTTAATCCAGCTTCTTTCAGTTCTTTAGCCAAGTTTTCCCTTTTAGCTAATCTGATACCATTAGTAGCAATTTGAACGTGAGTGAACCCTTCTTCTTTTGCCATTTTAACAAGCTCTACAATATCTTTTCTGACTGTAGGCTCTCCTCCTGCATACTGGATTGCAGGGCATGGATGAGGTTTTAGGTTTCTCAGATTTCTGAGCATCTGTCTGATTTCATCCTGAGTAGGTTCATAAATATATCCTGCAGCGGCTGCATTAGCAAAGCACACCGGGCATTTTAAATTACATCTGTTGGTTACGTCAATCAATCCTAAAACGGTTGAAGTTTCATGTTTTGAGCATAACCCGCAGTTACTTGGGCAAGCACTTTCATCTGGAACGCAAGGGTTTTCAACTGAAGTAATTGTTGGAGTGTAATCGTCTACACGGTTGTATAATTCATCATCACTCCAGTAAGTATTTATGAATTCCCCATGTTCATCACAGGTTTTTTTGATAAAGATTTTACCGCCTTCATCATATACTTCTGCGTCAAGAGGTTTGCCACATTCCGGACATAAACTTTTAGTATTTTTTATTTTCAAACAAATCACCTTTTACCAATAACAAATCATTATTAGTATTACTACATAATGTAATATATAATATTTAAATTATATCACACTTCTTATTTATACTTAATTGGAAATAATATAATGTCACTTTAAAAACTAGTGTGATTTGAAATTTTGATGAATATTATTTTTTGACATAATGCGGGAAATATTTTTTAATCGGGTTTCTGTTTTTGACTTAATTAAGTATATTATATAGAATATACATAATATTATATTAATTGGAGAAATTATATATGGCATTTGATATTTACATATTCCTTATTGCTTGTCTTACAAGTTTGTATTTCATACTTCCGGCATACTTTTCAAACGGAGGAGCACTTGCTTTCGGAGGAGGTACGCCTGTTGATTTTGGAAAATGTGACAAAAATGGTGTCCGCTGGATTGGAGACGGCGTTACCTGGAGAGGAATAATAGCTGGGACAATTATAGGAATAATAACCGGTGCAGTACAGGGATATCTTGCACCTCTAATTTTAGCAGAAATAGGCCAGTATATCATAACTCCAATAATTACTGATGTCAACAGCGGAATTTTAATCGGATTTATGCTTGGTTTCGGTGCTCTTTTAGGTGATGCTTTAGGCAGTTTCTTAAAAAGAAGACTCGGAATTGGAAGAGGTAAACCTGCACCAATTCTCGATCAGTTAGATTTTTTAATAGTCGCATTGATTATGGTTGCTCCGTTCGTTCATCTTAACTTGCTGTTTATGGTAATTGCAATAGTATTGACATTAGCTATTCATTTGATAGCTAACGGTGGAGCTTATCTGCTTGGATTAAAAGATGTATGGTATTAGTTTAGATATTTATCCATCATCACAGCAGTTCCTACTGCAGGCGCTACAACACACTGTTCATCTGTTAATATATCGCCCATTGATTTTACTTCAAGTCCTAAAAGTTCTGCGGCAGGTCTGTCAAGAATATCTTTTCCAAGACCAGTTGTAACGATTAAATCCAGATTTTGTGTTTCAACTACCTGTTTTAGACCGTCTGCAATCTGTTCAATCTGTTTTTGATGAATGAACTCTGACATTTCAACTATATCATCTTCACGCAGCATTTCCAAATCAGCACATACAACACGGGCAATTCTTTTTGCACAGTCGGTTTTTGATTTTCCTTCACCGTCAAAGGTGTCGCAGACATAATCTTCTGCTTTGATTAAATCAAGAACTGTGTAAACGTCAGCAGTTTGGGCAAACAGTTCACTGGCTACCCTGTATTCTTTTCCGTTCAGTTCAACCTTATCCAGAAAGCTTGCAAGATTTGTTCTTAATGTTCCGGTGTAGACCAGTTCACCTGTAGCTGACCTGTCGAAATCGGATTTGCCTATTGCACATTCTTTTCCATCCTTAATCGGAATAATGTCTGTTGTGGTACTTCCCGTATCTATGAATATGCAATTGTCAGAAATTAAAGTTGCAATCTGCGCTGTTGCAATCCAGTTTGCGGCAGCTGCATTAAGTGGAGTCTGGCGGATTTCTTCAAGAGACATCATTCCGTCAACGCCGACATAAGCTGTAGGACATGAAAATGTATCCTCACATTTTTCAACTACATCAAGAACACCATCCTTTTTAGTGTCATATGCATCAACAAGCTCAGCTGTCATTGAAATGCCCACTGCATCGATTTCATCCAAAGGACAAATTTTTTCAATCAGCTCAACCAATACTCTTGATAAATCATCATTATTGCTCCACATCGGAAGATATGCAAAATCAACTTCAATGTTTTTTATTTCACCGTCTTCAAAGTCAATGACGGCCAAATCGGTGTTTGCACCACCAATATCAAAACCTGCTACTTTCATTATTAAATTCTCCTAATTACCAAATCATCTTCAGATTTTTTAAATTCAACTTTCCCGTCCAGAGAAATATCAATATCATCAATGTTAATTTCACCGTCAATCACATCAATGATGCTTTTTCCAATATTTAAATCACTAATCCTATTTAAACCGACATAAGGAGTTGTGAATCTGGAATTAATTTCCAGAAGATAAACTGAATAAACATCTTTTTCATCGCAATTGATTAACAAGTCAACGCCGACAAAACCTTTAATGCCGTCAATAGCTTCAACAGCTTTTCTTGCAATTTCAAATGCTTCTTTTTCGTATTTGCTTTCAAAAGGCAATTGTCCGCCCAAATAAACTCCTTCATCATTTTCAAGTTGGACATACTGTTCATTTAAGCTTATAGGAACAGCCTTTTTGCCATCACTAATCAGGCTTACGCTAATGTCAGTTCCTTCAATATATTCCTGAACGATTATTCTTGAGCCCGGAGTAAAAATCTTATCCAAATCCAGTGTCAAATCTTCAATGTTTTCTATCAGGACAATATTTTCACAGTCAACTCCAACCAATGGCTTGATGATTAATTTCAAAGGAGTTAACGGGTCTTCAGCCTGCCATTTTTCATGGAGATTTTCTATAGCTCTTTTCCAGTATCCTTTCGGATCTATCTTGAATCTGAATGTTCTTGGTTGAGGAACTATGTTTGAAAGTTCTTCATAGGTTGTGAACTTGTCTGATGTTTTAAGGCATGCTTCAGATGATGATGTGTAAGTTTTAACACCGTTTTCCTCAAGTATTTTAGTAATATTGTAGAGGTTGTTGTTGTTCTCGGCGGCTATGAAAATTGCTTTTTTAAAATTTGCCGCATTGTCCTTAAGCCAGTCAATCACATCCCCTTCAATCAGTATTGGATTGACATTTTTCATATTACTTAACATTGCCTCATATGACCTGTTTATAACAAGGTCAATGGAGAAATCATGCAAATCTCCCAATAAGGCAAATATCAGTTCTTCAGCTTCGGAAATTATGCTTTTATCCTTAATGCCTGAAGCTGTGAAATACTCAAATACCAGTATTGAATCATTCTCGTTTGTCATAAGTAATCATCATCCCGTTTAAATTAAGTTCATCTCTCGGAAATACCATGTTCCGGCCGTCATAAACCATGTGAATCAGTGCGTTTTCATTTTCTTCAAATTCGCTGACAGTGACATCTTCATTTACAGCGGCCATTTTTCGTGTGAATGAATCCATTATATCTTCTGGAGCTTCAATGTTTAGAAGACCTTCACTGTAAAATTTTTCTATTGCATCAACTGTTTTTGAAGCTGCATCCCCCTGTCCGTACGGATTTGG
The DNA here is from genome assembly GCF_900314615.1 of uncultured Methanobrevibacter sp. NCBI lineage: Archaea > Methanobacteriati > Methanobacteriota > Methanobacteria > Methanobacteriales > Methanobacteriaceae > Methanobrevibacter > uncultured Methanobrevibacter sp. Next base: position 23,903 of record NZ_OMWA01000013.1, read on the forward strand.
AGCTTTTTTCATTTTTTCGGCAAAATCATTATCATTTAATATTTTATTGGCATTTTCTAAAATTGCATCTTTATCGGAGCCTACAAGAATATTTCCTCCGGCAGCTACTGTTTCAGGCCTTTCAGTATTGTACCTTAATGTCAGTGCAGGCACATCAAGTGTAATCGCCTCTTCCTGAAGACCTCCTGAATCGGTTAAAATCAAAGTGGATTTTGAAGTTAAAAGCAGGAAATCAAGGTATCCTATCGGCTTTACAATGTGAATATGTTCCATACTGTTGAGCTCATCAAACAGGCCAAAGTTTTCAAGAGTGTTTTTTGTTCTTGGATGAATCGGGAAAATAATGTTCATGTCCTTTAACTGCTTTAAGGCTTCTATAATGCTTGTAACCCTTTGTTTAACATCAACATTTTCCGCCCTGTGCATTGTCAGTGTCAGGATGTTTTCCATATTTTCAATATCCAAATCCGCAAGTGATTCTTCTTCAAATCCTCTTTTTTTGGCTATTTCAAGGTGTCTGAAACAGGCATCTACAACAGTGTTTCCGGTAATTATCAGATTTTTTCTTGAGATTCCTTCGCTTAAAAGATTGACGGCAGACTGTTCAGTCGGGATAAAATACATTGCTGAGCAGATATCTGCAACTCTTCTGTTTACCTCTTCAGGCATTGTCATATCAAATGATCTGAGACCGGCTTCAACATGACCCACCGCAATATGCAGTTTAGCACAGACCAGAGCTCCTGAAAGCACCGCATTTGTATCTCCCTGAACAAGTACGATGTCCGGCTTTTCATCAAGCAATATCTCTTCAATGCCCTTCATCATAAGTCCAGTCTGTTTTGCATGAGTTCCTGATCCTACATGAATATTGTAATCCGGAGTAGGTATTTCCAAATCCCTGAAGAAATTATCTGACATTTCCTTATCGTAATGCTGACCAGTATGGATGATAAAATGGTCGATACCCCTTTGGTTAATCTCGGCTATAATCGGAGCCATCTTAATTATCTCCGGCCGAGTTCCTAAAATAGTTGCAATTTTCATTATAAATACCTCATTATTATATTTATATGGATTGTTTAAAAAAATTTTGTAAAAAAAATTAGTGGATTGAAAAATGACCAATATAGAATGAACCTAAAACAATGCCAAAAGCAGTACAAACTATAAGAATAGCAATATTGAGTAAAAATGCTTCAATCAAAGCTCTGGTTGGAAATACATTGTCATGCTTATCCTTAGATAATACTGCATCAATTAAAACAGGAATAGTAATTATAACGGCAATTAAAATTATAAAAGGTATGGCAATAAACCATAAATTGGAACTGTTATAGTTAATTGCAAGATATCCTCCCAAAAGCAATCCCACAATTATTGTTAAAATTGATAACTTATCAAAGACCTGATATACTCTTCCCATAATATACCTCACATATAATTTTATAATTACTTATATATATCATTTAAACTTTTTATCATTGATTCGCGAATTGCATATCTTTTTTGCAAATCGCCCAGTGAACTGACCAGGTCTCTTCTGAAGCGTTCACAGGCATAATCATCATATCTGAATTTGATTCCATCATATTGAATATCCATCAAAATGAGGTATTCAGCTTCCATGACCTTAATATATGCTCTTGGCTCATCTTCAGACGGATTGAGGAGTCTTTCAACTTCATCAAGATCCATTTTACCTGTTGCAACATCAACAAATACTCTCATCATCTTGCGAACCATGTTCCATAAAAATGATTCACCGTAAATGTCAACAAATATAGGAGATAGTGTGTCATGGAGATTCGGGAACTGTCTTTTGTGGTAGTCATCCAAATCCACCTTTGTGATTTTAATATCATCTATTGTTCTTGTTGTGGTCTTTTGAAAACGTTTGGTGAAATTTGTAAAGTTATGGGTTCCTTTAAATATTTCAGCGCATTCTTTAAGCTTATCGATGTCGAGATCATCGAACAATAAATAACGGTACTGCCTCATTTGAGCATATCTCGGTTTGAATGCATATCGAACAGGAGCTGAAGCTAAAATCTGGATATCATCAGGCAGTGAATTGTTGATTTCATTTACTCTGACTTCCTTTTCTGACTGGAAACTGATTACATTTCCCAGGCTGTGAACACCTGCATCGGTTCTGCCTGCAATTCTGAATCTGGACTTTTTCAAATCATCAATGTAGTCAAGCTTACGCAAATGATAGATAAGTTCCTCTTCAACTGTTCTTAAATCAGGCTGTCTTTGAAAGCCATGAAAGTTAGTTCCAATATATCCGATTTTAAGTGCTGTTCGTTTCATCAATATAATATTAATCAGTATATAAAATAAATGTTAGGAAAAACACTTGAAAACTAAAATTCGAGAAGGAAGTAAATAGCTATTGAATAGCTATTTACATAGTCATATGGCTTTACTATTGCTAATTACATATTATGAAAATTAAATTAAGATAATTAAAATTTTAAAAGATAGAGTAGTTATATTGCTTAAATTTTAATTATCTGAAATTACCTTAAAAGCAAGGTAATCTAATTTATAATTAATAGTAATAACCATATAAATCTTATTAAAGTATTATTCCCCAATTTCAATTCCAAATTCAAAAATAAGAATAATAAACCAGTTAAACAGATTATATGACCCTAAAATCAAAGCATTGTAAAAACAAAGATTAAATAATAATTTTTAATAAATTTGTATTACTATAAAATTTACAGCATATCAATTTAAACAATAAACAACCAGTAGAGATGGATAATCATAAAAAAATAATAACTTAAATAGCAAATTTAATAAAAAGAAAAACAATATAAAAATATTGAAAGAAAAGAATAAAAATTATAACTTAAAAAAATAGTAATACTTTTTTAAAAAATAATACTACAATTAAGTAATTTCTTTAATCATATGGGTTGTTTCATCGTAGTCATCTTCTTCAATGGTTACTTTATAGCCCATAGATTTCCAGAATGGCAAAGCAGCATCGAGATACCTATGAGTATGTAAGTAAATTCTGCTATAACCTGCATCTTTTGCAAACTCTTCCATCTTATTTACAAGCCTGCGGGCAAGACCATGACGCCGGTAGTTTTCATCGACCATAAGCCTCCAGATACTTGCAGTATCTTTTTTTGTGTATTTGCCTTTAAACAACTCATAATCCTTATCATATGCCCTTATCGCTGCAGTGGCAATTATTTTTTCACCATCAAAAACCATAAAAAAATTGTTACACTTTGGCAAAATATAATATTCCCTAATCCCCTCAATATCATAATGAAATTCAGGAGTAGGGCCAATTCCATATTCCTTTTTAATCTGATCATATAAAAAATCTTTTACATCACAAATCTCACGATTATTATCTCTAACTTCTTTTATAACATATCCCATAATATCACTGAAAAAAATTAAAAAAAAATAATAGGAAAATATGAATTTTCATTATTCATGAGCAGTTTCAGGATTGAGCAATTTTTCGACATTCTCCCCTATCAAATCAAATAATAGCACAACAATCAGTAATGACAATCCAGGGTAAAACGCCAACCACCAATAACCTGATGATAAGTAGTGCATTGATTCAGCTAAAATGACTCCGATTGCAGGTTCATGAGGAGGCAAACCAAATCCTAAAAATGTTATTGCTGCTTCATGCATAATTGCATGAGGGAACATCAAGATAACACCTACAATAATTTGGGAAACAACCAACGGTAAAATGTGTTTTGTAGCAATCCAAACTTTAGATTTTCCAAGGTTTTCTGCCAGATGCACATATTCTTTGGTTCTGATTTCTTTAACTTCTGACCTTAAAACTCTTGCTAGAGGAGTCCAATGAGTTAAACCGACACCCATTACAACACCCAATACTCCACCACCAAACATTATAGATACAAGAATGATTAAAAGAATATGAGGTATTGATCCAAATAAATCGATGATTCCTGCAACGGTTTCATCTGCAAATCTGTTGAAACTTGAAAACAATCCAAGAACTATAGAAATAAATGTACTTACAACAGATGCAATAAAACCTACCATTAAACTTAATCCAAGACCTGCAACCGTTCGCTGAAACATATCTCTTCCCATCCAGTCAGTACCAAAAAGATGCTCTAGTGAAGGCATTTGGTTTGCATTTACAAAACTTGTAGGAATATCACGAATGAAATAACCTGACACAAATACCGATACAATAATCAGCGCAGAAAGAACAATGATTACGAGAGTTTTTGTTCTGAGATTTGCAGGATATAAAAACCACTGCCTTTTATCATCAGTTTTTTTATTTTTTCTAATCACTGAACTCACTCTCCTTTATTCTTGGGTCAATCAAGTAATATGAAAGATCCGCAAGCAAGTTACCTACAAATACAAATACCGCACTGAAAAGAACAATTCCTAAAAATAACGGCACATCACTTTGAAGACCTGCTGCAACAGCTGTCTGACCTATTCCAGGATAAGAAAATACCTGTTCTACCAAAACAGCCCCGCCAAACAATTCACTGAATGATAAAAATTGCAATGTTATTGCTGGAAGCAAAATATTTCTTATTCCATGATTTTTTATCAAATTCCATCCTTTTTCACCTCTTGATTTTGCAAATAAAACATAATCAGAAGATAAAACTTGAATTAATTCATTTCGGGTATACATAGCAATCGGTGCTAGACCGACCAGACTTAATGTTAATGTCGGAAGAACCAGCCGGGATGCCCATTCAGTAAATGTGGCATCAGTACTGCTGACACCGATAGGTACACCAAAACCAATTGGGAACCATCCTAAATAAACAGCAAACACCATTAAAATAAGCATTCCTACCCAAAAGGATGGGGCTGATTGAATTGCATAACAGTATACCTTAACTGCTTTGTCAATCCAGGACCCTTTATTTTTTCCAGCAACTACTCCTAATGCAAAACCAAATATTCCACTTAAAATCCAGGAAATTGCCATAAGCACAATAGAAGCAGTGAATTTATCAATAATAACATCAATAACCGGAGCACGATAAATCAAGGAAGTTCCTAAATTCCCCTGAACTAAATCCATCAGCCAATGAAATATTTTAGTAGGCAATGGAACATTCATACCAAAATAACTTTCCAATATTGCTCTTTGAGCTTCTGAAACAGCTGCTCCTCTTAAATAAGTGTTAACCGAATTAATAGGGGATAAATCTAATAATATAAAACTAAAAATAGCTACTACAACCATCAATATTATGAATCTTATTAATTTATAACCAAAAAATTTTAATATCTGATTCTTATTCAAAAATAAACCCCCAAAAAATTCTTAAAAAAATAAAAAAAAGGAAAAATGGGTTAATTAAGCTGTGGAGTTGGTTCTAGTCCAATCACAGATATTAATTAAAACATCATTTCCTAAACCATCAGGTTGATTGCCGATATCGATACCATCCTTAATGAAATAGTTGTAGTCGTAGTTGACTAACCATACAAATGGTGCATCACCAGCAGGACCCCAACCTCCACCGTTTACAAGTGCAGATTGTGCCCATAAGGAATCAGCTTGGCTTAAATCACTAGTATGCATAGCTTCTTCCATCAATCTATCGGAATCAGTGTTATTATATAAACCAGGGTTCATATAGAAGTCATCTGCTTCTTTACTGTGATATTGTTGATAAATTGATTTGTATGGGTCAGGGGAAGTCTGTTGCATTAATGCAGCTGAGCTGTACATATTCTGATAAATTTTATCCCAGTCTGCACCAACAAGTTTTACTTCAATTCCAATTTCTTTAGCCTGTTCAGCGAATACGGTGGATAAAGACTGTCTGTCAAGGTAATCTGGAGGATAATATAAATCGAATGATGCTTTTACACCATCTTTTTCTACAATTCCATCACCATCAGTATCATTCCAACCGCCTTCAGCTAATATTCTTTTTGCTTCACTTATATTTCCGTCCTGAACTTTGGAATCGTTATTTGCATAATCTCTTGTATCTACACTAGTGTATTCAGGAGTAGCATGGCCTGAAAATATTTCATCACACATAGCCTGACGGTTTACACCGACATTCAATGCTTGTCTGATAGCTTTATCAGCAGTTACGTTGTTTCCTATTTTGGAACTTGCATTACTTACATCACCAGTATCGTTAAGATAAGGGAAGGACACACCTTGTGCCCTACCAGCAGAAACTTCATAGAATTGATATCCGTCAACAGTTTGGTTCAATGCGGAAGTTGCTACAGGAACTACATCCACATCACCGGATTTTGCAAGTTCTAACCAGGTTGACTCTTCAGGGAACAATAATGTTACCTGTGTAAAGTATGGTTTATCACCATAATAATTATCATTTATTTTGAATATTGCTTGTTGACCTTTATCCCAATGGTCCAATACATAAGGTCCGGTACCGATTGGGTGTTCGCCATAAGTATTATTGTCATATGAATCAGAAGGAACAATACCTAAATACCTTAAATCATAAATGAATGTTGATCTTGGTTCAACTAGATTAAATTCAACAGTAGTTGCATTTACTGCTGTTGCATTTTCAAGATTGGTTAAATCCAAATCTGATTCTGTTTCTTTTGCAGTGTTGAATGTGAATGCTACATCTTCAGCATCAAAAGTGGAATTATCTGAAAATTTAACATCATTTCTTACATTTACAGTCCAAGTTTTACCATCACTGCTGATAGAATAACCAGTAGCTAGGTCCGGCTCCATAGTGCCGTTTTCACCTGTCTTAAATAGACAGCTTTGTACTAAAGGATTATAGTTTTGGTGTCCACATCCCCAGCCTGTAAGAGGATTGAATCCCGCTTCAGGTTCTTTGATATTACTGTGTGCCGCTACAGTCAAATGAGTTGGATCACTGTCATGAGAACCACCCATTAAAGCAAATGCAGCAACAACAATTACAATAACTGCAATGATTGCACCAATAATTATCATTTTCTTATCCATATTTTTTCTCCATAAATTAATAATTATATTAAAATAAAAAGTAATACTTTTTTTAAAAAAAGTACCCAATTAGTAATACTAATTTTGATTATTTTAATAATATTTAATATTTACTAATAATACCTATAAAAACATATTTATTACTTTTAAAGTTTAATTTAAAGACTAAACATTGCCCATGAAAAAATTTGAAATTGTTAAATGAGTAACAAAAATAATTGACATCATCTGCCGTTTTTAAACAAACTGAAAATTAAAGTTAAACAAAAAATCTAAAAAATATTTTTTTAAAGTAATACAAATAGCACATTTAAATAAAATGACCGTTAAATATTGGCTTATGAATTTATCTCTTGAACTAAGAAATTATTTAATATCCGAAGGGGCAACAGAAGCCGGTTTTGCAGATATAACCGATTTCACACCAAAAAAAGGACTTAACACAGGAGTAATATTTTACATTACTTACCCCAAAGAGATAATACGAAATATGCAGAATGCACCTACACAAGAATATGTAGACGAATTAGTCAGTTTGAACACAAGATTAGACGAATTAGGAATAAAATGTGAAGAATATCTAATATCAAAGGGCTATAATGCATATGCACAAACAAAAAAAAGATTAGGAACAGATTTTGGTGAATTTAATTCATTTGAATTACCTCACAAGACCATTGCAACACGTGCAGGCCTTGGCTGGATTGGCAAATCCGCATTATTCACAACAAAAAAATACGGATCAGCTTTAAGATTATCATCAGTTTTAACAGATGCTCCTTTAAAGATTGGAACCCCTGTAATTAAATCCAAATGCGGAAAATGTAGGGAATGTAGGGACGCATGTCTCGGAGGAGCCATAAGCGGAAAAGAATGGAATTACAAACTTAAACGCAATGAATTTTATGACGATAAGAAATGTGAAAAATATGCATTGAAAGTTTCTGAGAAAAATTTAGGAAAAGCAGATACGGTATGCGGAAAATGCATCTATGCATGTCCACATACACAAAAATATATCAAAAAATTATAATTTTACAGCATAGCGAAAATCATTCGCTAACGGATTAATTTCTAATCCCTGAATAGTTTTATCCATATGAACTGTTTCTAACTCATCATTTGCATCCAAAACAACAACAAAACCCATTTTTGTCCAGAATTTCAAAGCACCATTTAAGGTTTTATGAGTATGCAGATAAATATTTTCATAATCAGATTCATTGGCAAAATTTTCTGCAATACTGAATAATTTTGATGCTAAACCACATCTGCGATATTTTTCATCGACAAACAATCTCCAAATGCTTGATGTTGCATGTCTAGAGTACAAATGTCTAAACTCTGGAAAATCTTTATCATAAGACCTAATACCAATTGTCCCGATTATTTCACCGGATTCATAATAGGCGACATAAAAATTATTCCTTTCAGGATTGATGTAATAATCATCCATTTTTATAATGTCTTCATGCCATTCAGGAACATAATCATATCCAAATTCTTTTTTAATCATTTTAAACAAAAATTCTTGAACATCCCTAATCTGTTTTGAATCGTTGCTTAAAGGTTTAATAATAACATTCATAGACAACACCTAAAAAAAAGTATTACATTTATTATAAAATATATGTCATTAGTAATACTTTTTTATAAATTTTGATTAACTTTAATATTGATAAAGTACAAATTAGTATATAAAGATTATCATTTAATGGTGAAAGGTGAATATATGGAAAAATTATTAGAAGTTAAAAACGTTTCGATTTCATTTATACAATACACACAAGGTTTAAATCAAAGAGACCTGAAAGTTATCACTGATTTAACATTAGACATCTCCGAAGGTGAAATTTTAGCAGTATTAGGTTCAAGCGGATCTGGAAAAAGTCTACTTGCACATGCAATATTCGGAATTTTACCAGAAAATGCAAATTTAAACGGAAAAATAAAATTCAAAGGAAAAGAATTATCTCAAAAAGATAAAGAAGAAATCAGAGGAAAAGATATGGTGCTGGTGCCCCAATCCGTAAATTTCCTTGATCCACTAATGAAAATATCCGACCAAGCAATCGGACAAACAGAAAACGATGCTGAAAAAAAAGAGAAAAAACAAAAACAAAGAGAAATCTTTGAACATTATAATCTTGGACCAGAAGTAGATGAAATGTACCCTTTCCAACTTTCAGGAGGAATGGCTAGAAGAGTACTGGTATCAACAGCACTACTATCAAATCCGAAACTGGTAGTTGCAGACGAACCAACCCCTGGACTCGATGAAAAAACAGTCCAAGAAACCCTAAACCATTTCAAACACATGAAAGACGACAATATTGGTGTTTTATTAATCACACACGACATTCATGCAGCACTGGAAGTAGCGGATAGAATCGGAATCTTTTACTCAGGATATGTAATCGAAATTGCAGAAAACAAAGACTTTTCAGGAAATGGGGAAAATCTGCTACACCCTTACACAAAAGCACTGTACAAAGCACTTCCTGCAAACGGATTTGAACTAACAAAAGGCCATCAACCACTACACGGAGAAATACCTGACGGATGCCCGTACTATGACAGATGTGAAATGCGATTTGACAGATGCAAACAGGAAAGACCTGAATTAATAGATTTAGGAAATAAAAAAGTCAGATGTTTTAAATATGAAGAAGGTGAATAAAATGGAACTTAAAGCAACAAACATCTCATTCAAATACCCATCTGCTAAAAATTACTTATTGAAAGACATCAATCTCGAGTTGAATAATAAAAAAATCATGGGTTTGATTGGAGATAGCGGAAGCGGAAAATCAACATTATGCAAAATTCTTTCAGGATATGTTACAAAATATGAAGGAAACGTGACTTTTGACGGAAACCCTCTTCCAAAAAAGGGATTTAAACCAGTGCAATTAATTTATCAGCACCCTGAAAAAGTAATGAATCCGAAATGGAAAATGGAGCAAGTATTAAAAGAATCCTGGGATGTACCGGATGAGTTTTTAGAAGAATTCGGTATTCAAAAAACATGGTTAACAAGATTTCCACAGGAATTGTCCGGTGGAGAACTTCAAAGATTTTCTGTTCTGAGATCTCTTAATCCAGATACTAAATTTTTAATAGCTGATGAAATGACAACAATGCTTGATGCAATCACACAAGTACAAATTTTAGAGTCCGTTTTAAAGATTGTAAAAGAAAGAAAAATGGGATTTTTACTTGTAAGTCACGATATGGATTTAGTAGAAACTATCTGCGATGACAAAATTTACTTAAAAGATATTAATCGAAATTAGCAACATTCATTCAAAATAACATTAAAACTTCATTATACCAGTAATAATCATTATATGATAAAAAACAAATTACAAAGTTGATAACATGAGCTGTTATAAATATTGGGGAAAATTAGAAGAAATTTCAAATAAATTATCTTCTTATGGTGATTTAGACAAATACGGAAATTCAAAATTAGATGAAATAAATATTGATGAAATAATTGATATTTTAGACGAAGTTGAAATTATTGCACACGATAAAGAAATTGACTTTGATTCTGCTAAACACATCTTAGATGATGAAAAAATGAATAAAGCATTGAAGTTAATTAGAAAATTCTATGTATACATAGGCGCTAGATTAGAAACTGAAAATGCATTGAAAATTCTGGAATCAGATAATCCTAATGAAACTCTTGATTCATTTCATTTTTATGAAAGGTATATTGGACTAATTGAAAATGAAAGCCAACTTGCTAAATTCAATGATGAAAAAACATTTGTATTTTTAGGATCCGGACCATTGCCATTGACACTAATCATGTTTAATAAAGTATTCAAATGCAAATGCATTGGAATTGAGCAGGACGCAAATGTAGCAGAATTATCAAAGAAAGTTTTAAGGAAATTAGATCTTGAAGATGAAATTGAAATTGTCGTTGGTAATGAAACAGTTATAAAAGATTTGAAATATGATATTTTAATGGTTGCAGCATTAGCCGAACCGAAAGAAAGAGTCTTTTCAAATATCTGGACATATGTCGATGAAAAAACACCTGTCATATACAGAACTTACACTGGAATGAGAGCTATATTGTATTCACCAGTGCTTGAAAAAGATATACGAGGTTTTCACAAAGAAGTTATGATGTTGCCTTCAGGAAAAACCAACAACACATCTGTTTTAATCAGAAAAATAGTATAACCCAAAAAATATTCTGAAAACAATTATTTAATTTTTAAATTAATTTAATAATCTCCATGTTAAAATTTAAATAAATTATTACTTTTTTACACTGTAAAGTAATAATTTAATACTTTTTTTAAAAAATATTAAGCAAAGTAATACTTTTTTTAGAAACTTTTAAATAACTAATCGTAATAATATTTAAATAATTGTTATTAATTAGAATAATACTTTTTTATAAATAATTATGACAATTACTTTTTATCAAAAATGGAGAAAAGATAATGGATAGCAAATACATTATTGGAATAGTAGCTGTAATTTTAATAGCTGTAATTGCTGGAGCGGTCCTCATGGGAGGATCATCCACACACAGAGCTGACGACGAACTCGTAGTTGCTGCTTATAGTCACGGGGGAGAACCTGAAGCTGGTTTTGACCCTATACTTGGGTGGAACTACTTAGCAGAACCTTTAATTCAATCAACATTATTGAAAATGACACCAAACATGACTTATACAAATGATTTGGCCTCAAGTTGGGAAGCAAATGACAACTTTACAGAATATACTGTAAAAATCAAAGATGGAATTAAATTCACAGACAATACCACATTAGATGCGGAAGACGTAGCATTTACATATAACACCGCTGCAACAACTGGAGCAAGTGAATTAGATTTCACCAGTTTAGAAAATGCTACAGTAACCGAAAATAATACTGTAGTATTCAAATTAAACAGACCAGACTCTACTTTTGTAGATAAGTTCGCATACTTAGGTATTGTACCATCAGATTCCTACAATAACGAAACCTATGGATCAAATCCTGTAGGTTCAGGACCATATAAATTTGTACAATGGGATAAAGGTCAACAAGTAATTCTTGAGAAAAACCCTGATTACTATGGAAAACAACCAGAATTTAATAAATTAACCATTCTTTTCGAAATGAATGATGCTGCATTTAATTCTGCTAAAAATCATGAAGTAGATGTTGCTGCAGTACCATTAGCATATGCTAATGAAACCATTGAAGGTTACAATATGAGCTTACTCGACACTATTGATGTAAGAGGATTATCCTTACCAGTAGTTAACAATACTGGAAATACCACTGAAGAAGGTAATCCTATTGGTAACAATGTAACTGCAGATAAAGCAATAAGAGAAGCATTAAACTATGGTATTAACAGAACTGCTATTGCTCAAGGAGCATTAAACGGATTCGGATACCCTAACTTCGACGGTATTGCTCATCAATTACCTTGGGCAAATGATGAAGTAAACAATATTTCCGACGGTGATGTTGAAAGAGCTAAACAAATCTTAAAAGACGGAGGATGGGAAGACACTAACGGTGATGGAATCGTAGAGAAAAACGGTACCAAAGCATCCATACAAGTATTTTACTCCTCTGATGCAACAGAAAGACAAGCTATTGCTGTGACTATTGCTGAACAAGCAAAAGAATTTGGTATTGAAGTTAATGCAACTGGTTCCAACTGGGATGAAATGGGATCACATGTTAACAGCGACCCTATAGTATGGGGTTGGGGTTCAACTGATCCATCTACCATGTACAACCAATACTACAGCGAACTCATAGGCCAAGGTTACAGTAACCCTGCTTCCATAAACAACAGTGCTGTTGATGCACACATTGATAATGCTATGTCCATGGACCGTGAATCATCTTACAGCGAATGGTCTGCTGTATCATGGGACGGAAGTAATGGTATTTCACCATTAGGCGACGCATCATGGTTATGGGTAGGTGAAATCAAATACGGTTACTTCGTAGATCAAAGCTTAGATATCTCTGAAGAGACTGCTCTCCTACAGCCTCACGGTGGAGACATCTTCTCTAACATTTACGACTGGCATCGTGTTTCTTCAATAGAACAATAGACGTGAGAATTTTTGAGTTAAATTTTTCAATTTAACTCTCTTTTTTTCCCTTTTTTAGGAGTTTAAAAATGAATAAACAAAGATTACTGAAATTTTTAGGTAAAAAAATTGTCCGATTTGTAATCTTGCTTATTTTTGTCATATTATTAAGTTTCTTACTGCTCGACTTATCACCTATCAATCCCGTGAAAACATATATCAGTAATGTCGTAATATCTCAAGACCAAATTGCTGCTCTGGAAGCTTATTGGGGAGTAAACGAACCAATAACAAACAAAATGGCAAATTGGTTAGGAAATGTTTTGCAGGGAAATATGGGAAATTCATTAATTTTTAGAGTACCTGTAATGGACGTGATTATAGAACGTTTTACTGCATCACTTGTATTGATGTTATCCTCATGGGCATTTTCAGGAATTTTAGGATTTTTATTAGGAGTAGTGGCAGGATTTAAGAAAGACACAATAATTGACAAAGCAATAAAAGTTTACTGTTATGTTTTACAATCAGCACCGACATTTTGGATTGCATTAATTATACTCATGGTGTTCAGTATTTATCTCGGATGGTTCCCAACAGGACTGGGAGTTCCAATCGGTACATTAAGTGAAAATGTATCATTTTGGGATTGGTTGAATCGTTTAATATTGCCGATGCTTACTTTAAGTATCGTTGGAGTCGCTTCAATTGCATTATATACCCGAGACAAACTAATTGATGAAATGAATAGTGATTATTTTTTATTTGCAAAAGCAAGAGGTGAAAGTGGTTGGAATTTAATTAAAAGACACGGAATAAGAAATATTTTGCTCCCTGCAATCACATTACAATTTTTAGGATTTTCCGAATTATTCGGTGGTGCAGTTTTAGTGGAACAAATATTTACATATCCTGGAATTGGACAAGCTGCAGTTTCAGCAGGTCTTAGAAGTGATGTTCCTCTGCTTTTAGGAATTGTAATTTTCAGTGCAATATTCGTTTATTGCGGAAATTTAATAGCAGACATTTTATACAATTTCGTTGACCCAAGAATTAAGGAAGGTGAAGATGATGGCTAATTCAAATAATGGACCTAGTATATATAATCCCTTTGCAAAAATGAATTTGAGAACCAAAACATTATTGACCATAGGATTATCCGTTTTTATTTTAGTTATAGTGGTCATATCCAGTTTCTTTATTAATTCTGCAGATATAACAACCAATTTTCAAGCTATGAACAAACCTCCTTCATTTGAGCATTTATTCGGTACTGATTGGATGGGAAGAGACATGTTTACCCGTACATTAAAAGGATTAGGACTAAGTGTTCAGATTGGTGCAGGAGCATCAATATTAAGCAGCATCATTGCAATTGCTTTAGCATTCTTAGGAAGTATGAATAAACATCTGGATAGCTTTATGTCTTGGTTAATTGACCTATTCCTATCAATTCCACATATATTATTAATAATATTAATATCAATAGCACTGGGCGGAGGAGCATTCGGTGTAACTATGGGTGTTGCTATTACACACTGGACCTCACTAGCAAGAGTGTTAAGAGCTGAAATAAAACAAATCCAAACATCAGATTATGTAAAATTGTCTGAAAGATTTGGAAAATCTAAATTATGGATTGCGAGAAAACAAATTTTACCATTGGTTACAACACAAATCATTGTAGGAACAATATTGATTTTCCCACATGCAATTATGCACGAAGCAAGCGTGACATTTTTAGGATTCGGCCTATCACCTCATGAACCTGCAATCGGGATAATCCTGTCTGAATCTATGAAATATCTTGCAACAGGTAACTGGTGGTTAGCACTGTTCCCAGGATTGGCATTATTAATATTAGTATTATTATTCGATATTGCCGGAGAAAACATTAAAAAGATACTCGATCCAACCAGTGCTAATGAATAGGGTGATAACATGGAGAAATTATTAGATGTTGAAAACGTTTCAATTTCATTTATACAATACACTCAAGGTTTAAATCAAAGAGACCTAAAAGTTATCACTGATTTAACATTAGACATATCCGAAGGTGAAATTTTAGCAGTATTAGGTTCAAGCGGATCTGGAAAAAGTCTACTTGCACATGCAATATTCGGAATATTGCCTGAAAATGCTAACCTGAATGGAAAAATAAAATACAATGGAAAAGAGTTATCTCAAAAAGACAAGGAAGAAATCAGAGGAAAAGAAATTGCATTAATTCCTCAATCAGTAAATTTCCTTGACCCATTAATGAAAATTTCAGATCAGGCAATTGGACAGACAGAAAATGATGAAGAGAAAAAATCAAAAAAGATTAAACAAAGAGAAATCTTCGAACATTACAATCTTGGCCCAGAAGTCGACGAAATGTATCCGTTCCAACTTTCAGGAGGAATGGCCAGAAGAGTGCTGGTATCAACAGCACTACTATCAAACCCAAAACTAGTTGTAGCAGACGAACCAACCCCCGGACTCGATGAAAAAACAGTCCAGGAAACACTTAACCATTTCAAACACATGAAGGAAGACGGAGTAGGCGTGCTTTTAATCACTCACGACATCCATGCTGCATTGGAAATCGCAGACAGGATAGGAATATTCTACTCAGGATATGTAATAGAAATAGCGGAAAACAAAGACTTCTCAGGTGAAGGAGAAAATTTACTGCACCCATACACAAAAGCACTATACAAAGCACTTCCTGCAAACGGATTTGAACTAACAAAAGGCCATCAGCCACTGCATGGAGAAATTCCACAAGGTTGTCCATACTATGACAGATGCGAAATGCACTTTGACAGATGCAAACAGGAAAGGCCTCAACTAATCGACCTAGGAAACAAAAAAGTAAGATGTTTTAAATATGAAGAAGGTGTTGAAAATGGAACTTAAAGGATCGAATATTTCATATAAATACCCATCAGCTAAAGAATACATCTTAAAGGATATTGACATACATATGTCCAATGACAAAATCATAGGTTTTATTGGAGACAGCGGTAGCGGAAAGTCGACATTATGCAAAATATTGGCAGGTCATATCAATAATTTTGAAGGCAGAGTAACACTTGATGGAAACGAACTGCCCAAAAAAGAATTCTGTCCCGTCCAACTAATTTTCCAGCACCCTGAAAAAGTGATGAATCCTAAATGGAAAATGAAAAATGTCCTGGAAGAATCCTGGAATGTGGATGATGAATTACTCTCTGAGTTTGGTATTCAAAAATCATGGATGACAAGATTTCCCCAAGAGCTTTCAGGAGGAGAATTACAAAGATTCTCAGTACTTAGGGCATTAAATCCAAAAACAAAATTTTTAATAGCTGACGAAATGACAACAATGCTCGATGCAATCACACAAGTGCAAATCATAGATTCAGTATTGAAAATAGTTAAACAAAGAAAAATGGGATTTTTACTTGTAAGTCATGACCGAGACCTTGTAAATACAATCTGTGATGATATAATCTATTTGAAAGATATTAATGGTGTTTAATCATTAATATCTATTAATTTTTTAATCTGCCAGTCGGCCCAGACCATAGTAATATTATTTGATACAACTTCACCTAGAACGATACCCATCCAGGCTCCCCAAACACCATAACCTAAAACAACACCTAAGAGCACTGCAAAAAATATTGTAAAACCTGTTTCTCTTAAAATTGTCTGAAACATTGCCGTTATTCCCTTACCTATACCCTGGAAAACATAGGTTGACGCCACACCTACAGCCATTGTAGGATAATAAATCACAATCCACGCCAAAAAGCTTGTCAATTCAGGCAGAATTCTGGTACTGCTTCCGGATGAAGCGAAAATGCCTGCAATATCTCCTGCAAAGACATTTGTCAAAACCATTACACCAACAGAGATAACTATTGAAACTTTCATTGCATACCTGTGAGCAATCTGAATGTTTTTGTAGTTTTTTGCCCCGTAATTGGCTGCAATTACACTTATTAAAGCTGTTCCAATAGCTAAAAGGGGAGTTGTTCCGATTGTCACTATTCTCCAGCCGGTCGAGTAAACCGCAACAGAATCTGTTGAACCGACATATGTTAAAAGCGCTGAGAAAACTGCAGCAAAAAATGCGTTGTTTAAAAGCTGAACGCTTGCAGGAATTCCCACTTTAACAATATCTGTTGAAATATCTCTTTTAAAGTTGAAATTGGCTAATGTGGGATGTAAAAATGTGTCCTTTTTAATATAAAACCAGTAAATCAATATTGCAATTACAAATACTGCAGATATCAGTGTTGCATATGCTGCCCCTTTTACGCCCAGATTGAATGTGTAGATAAAAATAGGGTCCAGAATCATGTTTAATACAGCAGATGCAATCATTGCATACATGGGCCTTGTTGTATCACCTTCCCCTCTGAAAATGCCGTAAAGAGCATTTGACAATATAATGAGTATTGACCCCAGAATGATTATTACTCCATAATCAGTTGCATAATTAATGGTTTGGCCAGCACCCATTGCATTCAATATGGGATTTAGAAAAACAAGCAAAATTACTGTAATTATAATAGAAATGATAATGTCAATTAAAATAGAGTGAATTGAAGCATTGTCCGCCTTGATTTTGTTTTCCTCACCAACATATTTTGATATTGCAAAAGCTGCTCCTGAGCCCAGACCATTTCCGAATCCTACCAGAATCATGAATATCGGCGTGAAAAATCCAACTCCCGCTAGAGCATCTGCACCGAGTCCTGATACCCATGCCGCATCAATGAGATTATAAAAACTAGTGATAAGCAATGAAACGATTAATGGGATTGACATTTTTATTAATGCTTTTTTAGGATTTCCAAGCATTACATCCACATTATCCAAACTATCATTACCCAACATCAACTAATAGTTAAAATTTATTCAGATATAAAGTTAATTGTTTAAAAAAAGTTAAAAAGAGAATAGTTGAAACTATTCTTTTTTCTCTACATAGATTTCCTGTTTGTTATCAAAGTTTGCATCATAAACAATGTCTTCAGCGTTTTCTTTCATGTCCTGGAATGTTTCTTCTGCATCTTTTTTAGCAGAGATTACTCCAGCCATGCCTTTTGTAGCTAAGTCTTTTGTGGTTTTGGATTTTAATACGTAAGCACCGATAAGACCTGCTGCAATACCGCCTGCAAAGAGCAGTGCATGTTTATGTTGTTTTACAAAAGGTCTGATTTGATCATCAATAGCCATAATAACACTCCCGTTGATTAAAATCTATTTTTTGGATTTTTTGGATTTTTTAGAAGCTTTAGGTTTTTCTTCTTCCTCTTCTTCTACATCTTCAGCTTCTATTTCAATTTCAACTTTGTCTTCATCTTCAAGTTGTGCTTCTGCATCTGCTTTAATTTCATCAAGCCTGTCTTCAGCATCCTGTTTTACAGCCATAACTCCTGCAACAGCATTGGTAGTTGCTTCTTTAACAGTTTTTGATTCCAATATTTTTTTACCTACTACTGCAGTTGCTACTCCAGCTGCGAAAATTAAAAGTTCTTTATTTTGTACTGCTTGATCTAATATTTTTCTGTATGTCATGTAATCACCCATATAATTATTTAGGTATTCCTAAATATTTATACTTAACTTTTAAGCTCAGCACGAAAAGATATCAAATATTTTTTAATCTAACCTAAATTTTTAAATTGAAATTAAGTAATATTACTTAATATAACCTTAAATAAAATCTAGTATATAAATTAATCGGTTTAAAAAGCTTTTTTAGGCTTATCAAAGAATAAATATTTAGTTACACCAAATTTAAGCATGTCTAAATTCTTTTAAAATTTAGCAATGCAAAAAAAAATAAAATAGTATTAGAACAGTGGGTCTTTCACCATTCCAATTCTAAATGAATTCAATATAACCAGTAAAGTTAAACCCAAGTCTCCAAAACCTACAGACATCATCAGTGTGATAATACCGAGAATCGCAAGTACCACACATAATAATTTAACTGCAATAGCTACAGAAATATTCTGTTTGATGATTCCCATTGTTTTATGAGACAATGAGAAGAGATATGGAAGTTTGGAGATATCATCCTGCATCAGTGCAACATCAGCAGTTTCAATAGCTACATCAGAACCTGCAGCACCCATTGCAATACCTATATTTGCACGTGCCAGAGCAGGAGCATCGTTGATCCCGTCACCGACCATAGCAACATCACCGAATTTGTTTCTGATAGTATCCAGAATATTCAATTTGTCTTCAGGCATCAGATCAGAGTAAACATAATCCATTCCAATTTCATTCGCTACGCTTTTTGCGGCTATCTTATTATCTCCGGTGAGCATTACAGTTTTAACGCCTTGCTGTTTCAAGTCTTTAATTACTTCATGAGCATTTGATCTGATTTTATCAGATACTGTAATGATTGCCAGCACTTTTTCAGCATTACCTACAAATACAATGGTTTTACCTTCAGCAGAGTATTTATTGATTTCATCCCTTGAAATATCAAAGCTTGACCCTTCAATTAAAGACTCATTAGCCGCATAGTATTCATTGCCGTTAATGTTTGCAACAATACCTTTACCCGGAACATTTCTGAACTCTTCGATTTCAGCAAACGGAATGTCATTCATTGTTGCATAGTTTACAATTGCCTGTGCAATAGGATGTGAAGAGTTATGTTCCAGTGATGCTGCAATTTCAATGATGTCCTCTTTGGAGTAGCTTTCATCCAATACTTCAACATCACTTAAAACCAGTTTTCCTTCTGTTAATGTACCGGTCTTATCAAATATTACAGCTTTAACGCCACGCATTTCTTCAACATATGTACTTCCCTTAATCAGTACCCCATTTTTGGTAGCTGAGGTAATAGCGGAAACCATTCCCACAGGAGTTGAAATCAGGAATGCACAAGGACATGAAATTACCAAGAGTGAAAGAGCCTTATAAACCCAGTCAGTTAAAGGCTGAGCGAATAGGACAGGAGGAATCAGTGCAACGCATAATGCTGCAACCATCATGACCGGAGTGTAATATTTTGCAACCTTTTCAACAAGTGATTCAGTTTCAGACCTGTTGAGCTGAGATCTTTTAACCAAAGTAACGATTTTGGAGATAACTGAATCTTTTGCCTTTTTAGTTACAACAATTTCCAGATAACCATCAACGTTAACTGTTCCTGAAAATACCTCATCACCTACTTCTTTTAAGACAGGAACACTTTCACCAGTGATTGAAGCCTGGTTAATACTTGATGAGCCTGAAATAACATGACCGTCAAGAGGAACTTTATCTCCCGGCCTTACAATAACAATATCACCAATATTTACATCATCAACTTTTCTTTCAACTTCAGAATCCCCTACTTTAACTTTAGCGGTTTCAGGAGCAATTTCAACAAGGGATTTAATTGAACGTTTTGCCCTGTGTTCTGCATAGTCTTCAAGGAATTCCGCAATATAATACAAGAATGTTACAGCCGCACCTTCTTCAGGATGTCCGATTATAAATGAAGCAACACATGCAATACACATCAGCATTGCAGGACCGACAGTGTGCCTTTTGACTAATGATTTATATGCCATGATAGCTATTTCATAACCTGCAATCAAAGCACCAATCATGAAAATTACAGTCACTAATGTTGGATTGAATGATAAGAATTCCAGAATATGACCTGCTGCAAAACAAATACCGCTTGCAACGATGATTTGAATAGGCCTGTTGGAGATTAATGGTTTTCCTTCAGCCAATAGTTCTTCTTCCTCATCGTCGTCATCGTCATCACCTGCACAGTCAGGACAGCCACAAATACTTATATTAACGTCATCATCATCGTGGTCGTGGCAGCTGCAATCCGGGTCTGAACAGGTGTCTTTTTCCTCATGATGATGTTCATGGTCATGACAACCACAATCAGGATCACTACAAGAATCTTCTTCCTCATGCTCATGATGATGCTCATGCTCATCATGCTCATGGTCATGACAACCACAATCAGGATCAGAACAAGAATCTTCTTCCTCATGCTCATGATGATGCTCATGCTCATCATGCTCATGGTCATGACAACCACAATCAGGATCACTACAAGAATCTTTTTCTTCATGTTCGTGGTGATGATGCTCATGGTCGTGGTCGTGGTCATCAGCACAATCAGGACAGCCGCAAATGCTTATGTCAACATCTTCATCATAGTCAATTTCTTCTCTGTGGTCGTATACGCTTAAATCAGTTTTTTCCTGATATTCCCTTAATATCTGCTTATCATAATGATTAGAATTTGTACAGTGAATTTCATCACAATTTGGATCGAAACAGATGTAATTGTAATGTTCGGGATTGTGGCAGTTTTCATCTGCACAATCTGCATCATAACATCTATTTTCAGCCATATTATCACCAATTAAAAATTATTCTAATATATGTTCCAAACCTACTTTGTAAATCATTTCAATATGAAGGTCTGCAAGGGAATATCTTGCCATTTTACCTTCTTTCTGGTATTTTACAACATTGTTTGCACGAAGTATTCTTAACTGATTTGAAACAGTGGTCTGATTTAAATCAAGTGCTTCACAAATATCGCAAACACATAAATCTTCCAGACAAAGCAGGGAAATAATTTTTAATCTTGTTGGATTTCCAAATATTTTGAAAAACTCTGAAAGCTCAGCAAATTCAGTTTCATCAGGTATGCGTTCTTTTACACGTTCAACAACATCTTCATGAGAGTTGAAGACTTCACACATATCTTCATTGTTGTTTTCAAGATTATTATTTTCCATATTCATCACATATATTATATATTTACATATTATGATATGTTTATGTATTTAAATGTTTTCATATCATGATATTGTGATATGTTAATGAAAAAAAATAAAAAAGTAATTGATTATTCTTTTACAACACCGATCAATGTACCATCAATAATCTTATCGAAATTAACCTTTTCGGGCCAACCTGCCTTGCAGAACATGTCCATATAGCACACACCAATTATCCGGCCATCTTCTTTTAAGATATCATCAATCAGTGCATTCAGCTCATCTGTGTCGACATCATATTTAGGCATTGCCAATCCTCCCAAAAGAACTACAACATCTGAATCCTTCGGATTTGATACTTCATCATTTAAAACCATAGCATATGATTTCAGTTCAAACTGATGGCAGTCATCAATATTAAGCAAAGGAATGAAATGTGTTTGCTTATCCCTAACAGCATAAGCCATGAATTCTGCAAATGGCGTACAGACACCAGGAGAGCCAATGAATGTAATCTTTTCAACATCACCAACTTCCTTTTTGAATGTGGCCAGCTGGCCGTTCAAACCTTTCCATTCATATATGTCTTCCATGAAAATCACCTCAATAATAATATTTATTTTTAAATCTAATATAGATTAATCGCAGAAAAACATCGATTTGTAAAAATATTTATATGTATAAAATATCAAACTAAATTTATACTAAGTTATTTAGAATAAATTAATACTAATTTATGAGACATTATTAACTTAAGGTATGTGAGTTAAATGAAAAGAACTAAAAAACTGATCATAGCTATATTACTGGTTGTTCTTATTGGATTGTTAACTATGATTGCAGGAGCATTGTTCCTGAGCGGTCCTGATTTAACACAAGAAAGTAAGAATATATTGGTATTAGCATCAGATAAGACTGAACAGCCTAATGGTGCAGTAGATATGGGATTTATGGTTCGTTTAGAAAACGGGTCTCTTAAAAACTACACCCCAGTTTATCCTGGAGGAATGTCCCACCCATCACAGCCGGCACCCGGAGGAATAGGTGGTCGGATGATGCTTCACGATTGTCTATGGGACGGAACACAACAAGGTATGGAGTATGCAAAAGAAATTGTTGAAGCAAACACAGGAATGCATGCTGATGCAGTAGTTGTTGTTTACGATGAAGGTTTAGATAACATTATCGATTCAATCAGACCACTTTACGTTGATGGTGAAGTAAGCAACCTAAGTGCAACCGACCTTGTTCGTTCAAATGATGCATATAACGGTTATGCAGGTAATGAAAATGTTCAAGGAAACATGTCAAGAGGAGATTCAGTAATGGTACTCGTTAAAGCTCTTGTAAATGTTACAAAAGACCCTGAAAAGAAAAATACCATGATTAATCAGGCTTTAAAAGAATATTCCAACGGAAACATTTTAATGGAACCTCAAGGTTCATTTGCTAGATTACTTGCAACCAAAGGTATTGAACGACTATCTTAAAATTATTCATCTTTAAAGAATAACCTATTCTTTAAAGAACTTTTTTTATTTATCTTAATTTAATCAACATCCTTTAATGCTTCGACCATATCCAAATCACTTATTTTATCTGAAAAGAGAAGATTAACACCAATTGATATTGCAAATGTTATCACTGCAGTAAGTATCAGGTTTCCTAAAGTCAGAGACGGCACATAATAAAGAGAATCACCTGCAGCATTAAGCATAAGAGTCATGAAATAGAATCCCAACGGTATTCCTAAAAGATATCCTATAGCCGTAAATATTAGATTTTGGGTTAAAAGCAGTTTTCTTAATACGTTTGTTTTAAATCCAAGTACTTTCAGTGTTGCAATTTCCCTTTCCATTTCTGTAAATGACAGGATACCTAAATTATAGATGACAAGAACTGCCAATATTACTGCAACAACTGTTACGACATATACCATCATCATTACAGATGCAGTCATCACATCCCAGCTTTCGACCATTTTATCCTTGCTGGTTACTGATTTGATGGAATCATATTTCTCCCTGAACATATCAGGTGTGATGATATTGGTCGGAGTGAAGTCAATTCCCTGGTCTTCAAGAGTATCCGGAGACATGATTAAACCCTGAGATATAGGTTCTGCATGAATCTGACCTATTTTTGAGCTGACCCATGTATCATTTCCAACAATATGCCAGCGGATTGTATCACCAATAGATAAATCAAACTTATCTGCAAGTTTTTGGGATATCGATACATCACCTTCCCTGATTTCAATCGGATTTCTGTTGCTGTCAGTATATGATATCAGATCGCTATCGTTTGTGGCCAGAAGCGTTACCGTATCTTCCAAATCATTTGCTTTCATCTCAATCGATTGCTGCATGATAAAACTGCCGTTAGTGTCATTTAAAATATAGTACAACTCCAAGGGATTTGCATTGTTGGAAAGCTGTAGTTTTGCTGCATAATGAACTATATCGTCATATTCCCATGACTCCAGTTCTTCCAGACTGTCGTTCATTCCAAATGCCGCAATTAAAAGTGCAACACACCCCATAACACCAACAATTGCCATCAGTGCACGAAATTTATTTCTTCTTGCATCTCTCCAGTTCCAGCGAAGATTGAAATTGAGATGATTCCATATTCTTGATTTTTCTATAAGAGATTTTGAAGAAACATTCGGAGGCTTTGGCCTCATAGTATTTGCAGGATTTTCCTTTGATATTCTCCTGCATGAAACATAGGTAACCAGAACTGACAATATCACCAGCGCCGCTGCAATATAGATAAAACTCATATCAAAACCGGGCTGCCAGACAGGCAAACTGAAACGGTTTGTCATTGTCGGATAAAACATCTGCGGAATTATCATAGGCCCTGTTATTAAACCTAAAACAGAACCTGCCAGGACAGGCCAGAACGCATAGGATATGAAATGCAGAATTATAGTGCTGTCCTTAAAGCCCACCGCTTTTAAAATACCTATTTGAGTACGCTGATGGGCAACAATCCTGGTCATAGTTGTCAGAAGTGTCAGGAATGTAACCAAAACAAATACAATCGGAAAAACATCCCCTATCATTTTGTGCTGTGCCATTTCATTTGCGAAATTGGATATGCTCAGATGATCTTCCTGTCTGGTAAATGAGAGATAATCAACAGAGCCGTCAAGTTTGTCCTGAAATTCCTTATCTGAAATGTCATATTTAACCAGAATAGTATCATATTCTAGATTGCCCGGAAAAGCATCACTGGAAAGATATGCAAAACCGATCTGTGAGAAATCAGGTATAAGAGAACTTGGAGAAACTTCATAGATATATTCCGGAGAATAGCCTATACCTTTAATCTCCTTTTCGATTTTTTCACCATCAAATTCAAAAGAGATTTTATCTCCAACATGCAAGTCTCTCGCATCGGCAAATCTCTTATCCATCCATACTCCCGAATCATCTGATGCATCGAAGTCTTTACCTTCTGTAGAATAAAACTTTGAAATCGTTCCGTTTTCTATAAAATGCAGCGTAATATCAGGACTGTTTTCCATATCTGCAACAGATTGAACGACCTGCTGTCGGTCAGTCTGTGTTGAAAATTCACTTATCTCATCAATTGATGCTTTATCAAAATCAGTACCTTGAATCCAGCCGTCAGCCAGATTGGTTTGGGCATAATAATCAGAGGAAGCCTGTTCAAGACCATAATATTCGGCATAGATTCCACTGTATGCGAAGATGCCTATAAATGCCATTAGGAATATGGCAATAAACTGTGTTTTGTTGATTTTTATATCCCTCAGCATTTTCTTAGACAGCGACATATTAATATATAAGAAAATGAAAATTTAAAAAGTTAACTAGATAGCCTAAACACTGAATTAAATTAATGTTAAATAGAAACAGTTGAAAATAATTGCATGACTTTTACTTTAACATCAATGATTTGGAAAATTTAATCTGAATGAACCTGGGGATATATATGCACGACTTGAATTTAAAGTGAAAATTGAAATATCAGATGTTAAAGTTAAAAAAATAAAAAAAGAGAATGTGAAATCAAATTATTTTCACACCCCATTTACCTAAATATAAACCGGATACCCATAATAATAGAAACATATAATATTGGTATAACTTAATTTAAGTTTGCCAGTATAAGTTTTCTTGTAATACTGGCTATCCCCATTGTATTTAACAGTATATTTTATTGTTGTATCCTTAAGAGGAATTGTAACTGTAAAACTCACATAACCCGAAGAATCCGTTTTGGCAGTGTAGGTTTTCTTATTAAAAGTTAAAGTAACCTTTTTATTTTTCAAAGCATTGTTGTAATTATCTTTCAGGTAAATTGAGAAACTTTTTTTAGTTACAGCATGATAAATTATTGTTTTACTAGGATCTGTAAATTTAACCTTGAATTTATCTACAACAAGTTTGCCTGAATATGTTTTTGCACTGTTTGCATTATCCCCTGCAAATTTAACCTTATAGTTATATTTATTCTTCTTGTTTGGAAGTTTAATCTTAAATGTTGCAATACCCTTGGAGTCTGTCTTGGCATTATAGTTTTTACCGTTGATTGACAATGTAACATATTTTGATTTTAAAACCTTATTGTTAGAAGTTTTTAAAGCAATCTTGAAGGTTCTTTTGGATGATGAATAGCTAACCTGTTTGGTTGGACTTGCAAACTTCACAGCATTTTTACCAACAGCAATTGTCTTGGTAAATGAGCTTGCATTGTTATATTTATCCCCTAAGAACTTTCCAGTAATTTTATATGAACCGGATTTTGCAGGAGATATTGTAAATGATACTGCACCGTCTGAATCTGTTTTTGTATTGACAGTTTTCCCATCACATGTATAGCTGACATCCGCATTGGATACAGGATTACCGTCTGAATTTTTAAGAACAAATGTAAATGTAGCTGAATTCGGATATGCTTTTACATTAGGATTGTTTGTTGTAAAATATGTATTCCTGTAGATGCCGTCAGACTCTATGTTATCCTCCTGAACGTTGATTGTCGCCTCATTGGCTATTTCAGACCCATAACTTGCTACATTGTTTAATAGCTGATTTCCAGAAAATACATAAATTACAGCATAATCAATATTGTTTATTACAGCTCCATCCTCAGCACTATTGTCCTCAAAATAGTTGTTTGTAATTTTGGATATTGAACCGTCATCCCAATTATCTATTACTCCACCATATTCGGCACTATTGGATATGAACCTGTTTTTAGTAATTGTTCCAATATTACCGCTGTTTTCAATCACTCCACCCCAATATGCATAATTGTCCGTAAAGTTACTGTTTGAAATTTCATTTATATCTCTATAATTTACGATGGCTCCGCCGGAAGTTTCCTCACTACCATCCTCAGCAGTATTTCCAATGAAATTGCTGTTGGTAATTTTAGTTATGGTACCATAGTTATAGATTGCACCACCGCAGGCCTCATCAGTATTTCTTATGAAACTGCATGCTGAAATCTCATATATGTGGCTGCATGATGATAAAACATCTATAGCCCTACAGTCATTATCAACAAAATTACAGTTGATTATACGACTATGACCCTCATAACTGTCCTCTTCTTCAACATCCCATGCGATACATCCTCCATCACCATAACATTTGTTGAAATTACATCCATTTATATATCCCAGACCTCCGGTCCAGTATATTGCACTGCCTTCATCAGAATAACATTTTTCAAAAATACAATTTTTTAAATTACCGGAGTCACCATTCCAATGAATAGCTCCACCATTATCACTATCTCCGTTTAAAAACTTGACATTACTGATTACAACATTATCTGCATTAACAGTAAATACATGTGAAAGTCCTTTTGCATCTAAAGTATGACCATTACCGTCAATGGTTAATGACTTATCAACAGTGATTGCATCTCCAGACCCAACATAATCCTTTGAAAGCAGTATTTTATCACCACTTTCAGCATTGTCTATTTCCTCCTGAATATAATAGAAATCATCATCGTCAGGCATCATGCTTAAAGCATCACTCTGATTTTGAGAAACTATATCCTGAGAGGTTTCGTTTATATCCTGAGCCGAAATGCAAGATAATCCTGCGAAAACCATTAACATTAAAAAAAGCAATGCTAATAATTTGAATTTGCTAAATTTCATTTAAACACCTCTTTATGATAATATAAGGTTTATTATCATCACATTATAAAGATATGCATAAAGAATTTTCTTTATACAATAAATGAAATCAGATAACACATCATAATCATAATTGGCTTTTTTAATTATCATAAACTGATATTGTGCAAATTCCACATTTAACTGAAAAAAAGAAATAAAAGAAGAAAATTGAGTTATAATATAAATACTTATGATTAAATCATAAGCAAATCTCAATTTTCAAATCATCAAGAAATTAATAGGAATCAATCAATTCCTGAAAAAGCAAAACAGTATCATCAACGCTCATTTCAGCCTTTTTGCTTACCTCTTCAAGATTTGATTCCCATAGAGAAATTTTGCCCATTGGAGTGACTAAAAACTTGAATTTATGGTTTTTCTTCACAAGATCTGTTTTAAGCAAAGGATATGCATTGAGCAAATCCATATATTTTGACTCCGCTGTAACTTCCACCATGACATCACCTTAAATAATAATTTAAATTAAATGTTTTTAAAGATTTTGTCACTTAATGAGTGTTAAAAAGGGAAAATAGAAATTATTCCCCACTTTTTAATGACTCAACCATGTCCAGCTTTTTGATTTTGCGTGAAAACATCAGATTCACAAGTATTGACAATGCAAATGTTATTACGGCAGTCAATATGAAGTTTGAAAGAGATATTGACGGCAGGATATAGAATGAATCTCCGGATGACTCCCACATTATCGCCAGAATAACATAACCTACAGGCAGACCCAATATGAATCCGGCAGCTGTAAACCATAAGTTCTGTGTCAGTAGCAAGCGTCTGAGAAAACCACTTTTAAATCCTAAAACCTTAAGTGTTGCAATTTCCCTTTCGATTTCTGTAAATGACAGCAGTCCCAAGTTGTAAAGAACAATAATCGCCAGAAGACTTGCAAAGAATATCAGAATGTATATCAAAAGCCACATTGATTCAGTAAGCTCATCCCAGCTGGAAGTCATATCTTTCAGTGAACTGGCGGCTTTAACACCATCATAGCTTTGATTTACATGTTCGGCTGTTACTATGCTTGTTGGAGTATAGTTAAGGTCCAGGTCTTCCAGCTTATCTGCTGACATTATGAATCCCTGAGATATAGGATCTGCATGGATTTTATCTATTTTTGTTTTGACCCATTTGTCCGAACCCATTATATGCCATTTTACAGTATCTCCCACTTTAACGTCCAGCATATCAGCCATTTTTTGCGATATTGACACTTCCTCATCTTTAATGTCAACCTTATTCCAGTCGTAATCAGTCGGAGTTACAAGATCTGTGTTGTTAAGCACTGTCAGCGAACCTGATTTCTTTGCATCATCCGACTCTATTTCAATAGCTGACTCCATCAGCTTGTCACCGTTGACCGCTTTTGCCACGTCATCTATTTGAGCATCAGTTGCATTCTCTTCGACAACAAGTTTTGAGTCATAATGATTAATCTGATTGTATTCCCACTCCTTTAAATCGTTCATTCCATCATACATTCCGAATGCACATACAAGAAGTGCACTGCATCCTATTACCCCAATAATTGTCATCAGTGCCCTGAACTTATTTCTTTTTGCATCACACCAGTTCCAGCGAACATTAAATGACAGGCGTTTCCAGATTGGCAGTTTCTCTAAAAACCCTGATGTGGATACTTTAGGCACTTTCGGTCTTATTGTATCTGCCGGTTTTTCATCAGAAATGCTTTTGACTGAATAGTATGAAACGGCAAGTGACATCAGAACCATGAGAACTGCAACATATACAAAGTTCATGCTCCATGCAGGATTCCATGACGGCAGCTTATAGGTTGCGCTCATTGACGGATAGAACAGCTGAGGCAATGTCATAGGACCCAGAATTAAACCTAAAATGGAGCCTATCAACACCAGCCAGAAACCGTAGGAAATGTAATGCAGGATAATTGAACTGTTTTTAAATCCGCTGGCCTTTAAAATACCTATTTGTGTTCTCTGATGAGTAATTATTCTTGTCATTGTTGTTAAAAGAATCAGCATTGCAATAAGAATAAATACAACAGGGAAAATATCTCCCATCATCTTGTGCTGGTCCATCTCTTCTGAAAACTGGCTGACGCTTGAATGTTGTGACCTTTCAACAAATGAACTGTAATAGCCGTCGAGCTTATATGACAGAATATCATTGAAGTTTTCAGGTGTTCCGTCAAATTTAACCTCTAAAACGTTATATAAAATGTTATCGCCAGGATATGCATTATGTGAAAGATATGCAAAACCAATCTTGTTAAAGTCCGGAATTACAGAATATGATGATGCGTGATAGACATATTCCGGTGAATATCCAAGTCCCTTAATTTCCTTTTCGATTTTGTGGCCTTCGAATTAAAAGGTAATGTTGTCTCCTACTTTAAGGCCCTTTGCATCTGCAAAACTTTTATCAAGCCATACGCCATCTTCATCATTAATGTCCAGCTTTTCACCTTCAATCAGATAGAATTTTGATATGGTGTTGTTTTCTACAAAATGCAGTGTAATTTCCGGGTCATTGTCAAAGTCCCCCACCGATTCTACCACATACTGTCGCTCCATCTGTGTGGTCGGCCCTAATAAATCAACCTGCTCCATATAAATATCGTTAATTCCATAAGAATAAATCCATCCGTCGGCAAGGTTGGTTTCATTGTAAAAATCATTGACATTAACTTCAAGGCCTACTGATTCTCCTCCGACACCTGCAAAGACAAATACTCCTAAAAATGCCATTAAAAAAATAGATATAAATTGAGCTTTGTGCTTTGCGATGTCTCTCAACATCTTTTTGAAAAGCATACGCTCACCAGTCTAAATCAGTGACCTTCTGAGGATTTTCATTGATGACAATATTTTCTACCTGACCGTTTTTAATCCTGATTACCTTATCTGCAGCTTCAGCCAGGATTGCATTGTGAGTTACAATAACAACTGTAGTATTCTGGTTGTTGCTCATGTCCTGAAGCAGATTCAAGATTAAAACACCTGTTTTTGAATCGAGAGCACCGGTCGGTTCATCGCATAAAAGCATTGTAGGCTGTTTGGCAACTGCTCTTGCAATTGAAACTCTTTGCTGTTCTCCACCGGACAGCTGTGCCGGAAACTGATTTGCATGGTCTTTTAGGCCAACTGAATCCAATACATTCAAACCGTTGATATTGACATCTACAATATCCTTCATCAGCTCAACGTTTTCTAAAGCGGTCAGGTTAGGAATCAGATTGTAGAACTGGAAAATGAAACCAACATTCTTTGCCCTGTATGTAGTCAGCTGATTATCATTGAATGATTCAATATGATTGCCATTGACGATAATCTGACCAGAGGTAACAGAGTCCAAACCTCCTAAAAGGTTTAGAAGTGTTGATTTACCTGCACCTGACGGTCCAAGGATTACAACAAATTCTCCTTCATCAATTGTGAAGTTTACGTTATCCATAGCTTTTAAGATGTGATCACCGGATTTATATTCCTTGTTCACATCCTTAAATTCGATAATTGTACTCATTAATATTGCCTTCTTATTTTATTATTTTAATTGTTAGAATATATATTTTATTAAGTATTTGAACCACCCCATCCTATAGAGGATAGGGATTCCTGAATTATTTTCACTTAATAAGGTTAATTTAAGTATATTAGTCGAATAAGAAGAGATGATTACTCATCTCCCCTCTTCTAGGAACCGTACGTGTCCCTTTCAAGACATACGGCTCGAGCATAGTTTATAAGAAAAAAAACTATTATTATTGTTAGTTAACCATACAAACATTCAAATGGAGTTCTATTCCGATGATTTATAATATAATCTTCGTACTCCTCATCATACGGAGT